>NZ_CP051183.1:925000-1200000 GCF_012295615.1 Bermanella marisrubri | reverse complement strand
CAGTTCTGCGACACTGACATTGTCGGCACAGACGGGCAAAACGGTGGTACATACAACCAGCAGGCGCTCGTAGAGTTGGCTTTATCGCTTTGGCCACAATTAACAGACGACACCAAAAGCAAACCCTACGTGGTGTTTACTGGCGGTGAACCTGCTCTTCAGTTAACCGAATCCTTAGTCAGTGATTTTCAGCAAGCCGGCTTTGAGTGTGCAGTGGAGAGTAATGGGACATTACCGTTACCGACTAATCTAGATTGGGTTTGCATTAGTCCTAAAGGCACCAGCGAGATTGTGGTCAAGCAATGTGATGAGCTTAAGTTAGTCTATCCTCAAGTGGATTTGTCCCCAGACGCTGTTAGTGGTATCAGTGCCAGCTACTTCTATCTATCACCAATGGCGGACTATGGTGAGCAGAATAGCGGTATGATCATTCGGGAAAATATGCAGGCTGCCACTCAGTATTGCTTAGACCACCCACAATGGCGCATGTCTTTGCAGACCCATAAGCTTTTAGGTATTGATTGATCTGTTAAGGAACCTCACTCTAATAGAGTCATCTAAGCGTAACTTTGACTCGTATAAACCCGTTAGTACATTAATAAGGAACAGCGGTGACACTTTTACTCATTTATCTATTTGTTGCCTTAGGTTTTTCTTTCTTTTGCTCCATTGCAGAAGCGGTACTTTTAAGTGTCACCACCCCATATGTAAACCTTCAAGAAAAAGAAGGTAAACGCAGTGCAAAAGCGTTACGCAAACTCAAGCAAAATATTGATGAGCCTTTAGCCGCTATTCTCTCTCTAAATACGATCGCCCATACCATGGGTGCTGCCGGTGTAGGGGCACAATCTGCTGTGGTGTTTGGCTCTAACGCGCTTGCCATGACATCAGCCGTTCTTACATTTTTGATTTTAGTATTTTCCGAGATTATTCCCAAAACTATTGGTAGTTTATATTGGCGTCAACTGGCACCTACGTTTGCGGTATTACTCAAGTATATGGTCATTATTCTATATCCACTGGTTGCAATGTCGCGCTTATTGACGCGCCAGTTTCAGGCTCATCCAACGTTAGATGGCTTTAGTCGAGATGAATTTGCTGCGATGGCTAAGTTGGGTGAACAAGAGGGTCAATTAGCGGCTCATGAAGCACAAATTCTGCACAACTTATTTCGCTTACAAGAACTTAAAGTTGAAGATGTACTGACTCCTAGAAGCGTCGTATTTATGCAGTCACAGACCTATACAGTCGAGCATTACTTTAATAAGCACAAAAAGAGTCGTTACTCGCGAATCCCATTATATGGCGCCAGCCAAGATGACATTCTCGGTTTTGCTTTACGTACTGACTTGCTGTTGGCACGAGCTAGGGGTAACGGCGAATCGACACTAGAGCAATATAGCCGAAAAATGGAATCCGTATTGGATAAAACCTCATTGCTGCGATGCTTCGAGCTTATGATCAATAACGGAGCTCAGATCCTATCCGTTGTAAATGAATACGGTGATATCAAGGGCATCATTACACAAGAGGATATTTTTGAAACATTACTTGGCTTAGAGATTGTCGACGAAAGTGATGAAGTCGAAGACCTTCGTAAACTGGCACGTGCCCGCTGGCTAAAGCGCGCCAAAGAAATGGGGGTTGATACCAGCAGCCTATAAGCTTTTATTGCAAATTCACCTGTTAGCGCTCACTATTCATTAAAAATAATAAGGAGCTTTCATGAGCGCTATCCTACTTGAAAAGCACGAACATATTGCCACCCTCACACTGAATCAACCTAAATTACGAAACTCTATTTCAGAAATCGAGGTAGTCGATGCCTTTGTCGATGCATTAAATGAGGTTGAGCAAGATTCAGAAATTCGATGCCTGATCATTACAGGGGCAGGCTCCGCTTTTTCTAGTGGTGGTAATATCAAACATATGCTCAACAAAGAGGGTATGTTTGCTGGCGACGCTAACGATATTCGCGAAAGCTACAAAAGGGTCATACAACGTATTCCGCTTGCCTTATATAACTTCCCATTACCAACCATCGCTGCAGTGAACGGCCCGGCTATTGGTGCTGGATGTGATTTGGCCATGTATTGTGATATGCGAATTGCCAGTACCCATGCGAAATTTGCAGAGAGTTTTATTAAAGTCGGTCTCATTCCCGGCGATGGTGGTGCTTGGATTTTGCCTAAAATCGCAGGTATATCATGTGCCGCTGAGATGGCATTCACTGGTGAATCCATTGACGCACAAACAGCATTAAAGTGGGGGTTAGTTAGCCAAGTAGTCGAACCTGAGGCACTTATGTTAGAGGCTAATAATCTTGCACAAAGAGTATCGAATAATCCTCCGCAAGCACTTAAAGCCACTAAGCAATTGTTACGTTCAGCTCAAAACCTGAACCTCGAACAAACTCTTGATTTAAGTGCAGCCATTCAAGCTAGCTTGCATCAGACCGAAGATCATTTGGAAGCTGTACAAGCAATGATTGAAAAGCGGGCGCCGAAGTATAAAGGACAATAACGTGATTCCTAGACTTTTACTTTGTATAACCATTGTCTTACTCGTGGCGTGCGACTCTGGGCTAAAAACAAGTGATTATCGTGGCGGCTATATTACTGAAAGTGGAGACTGTCCCGAATCCGGTGATTTAGGTATGTATTATCGAGATTTAGAAATCGAAATGGGCTTTTACTGCTTTCTAAAAGAATGTGCTTTGGTAAAAGGTCAATCCAGTCCAGGTGGCTTCTTCCATATTGAAACGGATGGAGCCTATTTCGTGAAAGGGAAAATTGGCCCAGAGCAAGCAAAGGGAACCTGGTATCTCAACATGAATGGTAAAGATTGCTCTGGCCACTGGGTTGCGTTAAAAAATCGATAAATGAAGACGAACTGAATCACCGTGACTAAAGCAGCTCAGCAATGGATTAAGCAGTTGGCATTGGAGCCCCACCCTGAGGGTGGCTATTATAAGCGTATCTATGCCAGCGACATAAACACATCAAACAATCAGTTAGTACGCCCTATTTGCACCAGTATTCACTATTTATTGGAAGCGGGCGACTTCTCCGCTTGGCACCGAATTAAAAGCGACGAGCAATGGTTCTTTCATGCTGGCACGGCCCTCATGATCTATGAAATAAATTCTACAGGAAAACTGATTGAGCATAGGCTGAGTGCAAACCATGCGCTCAGTATTGTGATTCCCGCTCATAGTTGGTTTTGCGCGATGACAGAAAACACAAAAGAAGCGTATAGCTTGGTCAGTTGTGTGGTTAGCCCGGGCTTTGTATTTGAAGAGTTCGAGTTGGCCAAGGCAGAAAGCCTAAGCCAACAATTCCCAGAACATAGAGCACTAGTTGAGCGGTTTTGCCGTCAGTAATAGAGCGGATCAAAATCGATCTGAAAACTAAGGCTGCAAGCGCTCTACATTCCAACCAGAATCCGTTTTACGATATAAAAAACGGTCGTGTAAACGATTCACCCTACCCTGCCAAAACTCAATTCGTTCCGGCACGATGCGATAACCACCCCAAAATCCAGGCAAGGGGACTTTGCCTTCCTGAAATTTGTGTTTCATCTGGGAAAACGCCTGTTCAAGCATTTTTCGACCTGTGATCGGCTTACTTTGAGCACTGGCCCAAGCTGCCAATTGACTGTCATGAGGACGAGATAAAAAGTATTCTGTATTTTCAGCAACACTCAATTTTTCCGCGCGCCCGCGAATAATCACTTGTCGCTCAAGTTCAAGCCAACCAAAGTGCAGACAAACCTGACTATTATTGGCAATGTGCTGGGCTTTCTGACTTTCGAGATTAGTATAAAAAACGAAGCCTTTTTCATCATAGTTCTTAAGCAAAACGATGCGTTGGCACGGCATACCATCTTCATCTACCGTGGCGATATTCATAGCGGTAGGATCTTTAAAAAGCTCTGAATCGATGGCTTGACCGAGCCAATGTTTAAACTGAGCGATAGGGTTATCATCCAAGTCTTCACGATGCAGTTCAAAACCACCGTATTGGCGACGAATATTGGATATATCCATGAAAACTCCCTTACAACCTGAATATCAGTGGGATTAATACAAGATTTCTGAGTGTATCAACCGCTATGCCGTTTACAAAGTATTTTTGGGTTAAGCCGTTGAACACGTTAACATATACGTGAATATTTATTGATTGGTTGTATCACATGAGTAAGAGCAAAAAGCGCCCAATTCCGGTTTTCGATCACCCTATCATCGAAACCCATTGCCACTTGGATTATCTCAAAGAGCAATCTATTGAGGATACCGTGGCCACCGCAGCCGAAAAAAATATTGAGAAAATCATTACCATTGCGGTGTCCGGAGACAATCTTGAGACCGTGATGGATATCGCGACTAAGCAAAACTTGGATCGCGTTTATGGCACGCAAGGCATTCATCCCCATCAAGCCGAAGATTTTAACGACGATGTGGAAAAGCAGATTCGCAGCAACGCCCAACATGAGCGTATTCGTGCCATCGGTGAAATTGGTTTGGATTACTTCTACGATCATTGCGATCGTGAAATACAGCTCAATGCCTTCCGCAAACAACTGCAAATCGCCAGTGAAATGGACTTACCTGTTGTTATCCATAGCCGCGAGGCAGACGAGGATACCATTACAGTGCTAAAGGAATTCGAAAGCACATTAAAACGCCGCGGTGTTATCCATAGTTTCACATCTGGTCCTGGTTTAGCACAGTATGCAATCGAGCAGGGGTTTTATCTTGGCTTTAATGGTATTTGCACCTTTAATAAAGCAGAGAACGTGCGCGATATTATTCGTATGACACCGCTGGACAATATTATTCTCGAAACCGATAGTCCTTATCTCACGCCTGTTCCATATCGTGGTAAAGAAAATGCCCCTTGCTATATCCCGTTTGTGGCAGAAAAAGTGGCTGAAGTGAAGGGCATCACCGTAGAAGAACTATTGCCAATTGCTTACCAAAATAGTCAGGCACTATTTTTTTAAATCATTCTTTACGATTAAGGAAACAAAATGTCAGATAAAGGCTTGGTTTTTTGCAAGATCATCTTTCATGATGAACTACCTTGTTTGCAAATTGAACATCCCAAATTTCAGGCCCTTATCTGCCTACAAGGAGCTCAGCTTTTAAGTTTCGTGCCTACTGGAAAGCAAAATTTATTATGGCTCAGCCCGTTAGCAGAGTACAAGACAGAGCAAAGCCCAAGAGGTGGTATTCCTATTTGTTGGCCATGGTTTGGCAATGCAGAGAAAAATCCACCGGAAATTTTTGATGCCGTTACTAATCCCGAACAAGCCCATGGTTTTGCTCGAAACCAATTATTCGATATTGATGAAGTTAATGAAACCGCGCACAAGGTTCAATTATCTCTGATGCTTAGCGATAACTCTGCGACTCGTGAAATCTGGCCACATGCGTTTGAATTAAAAGCAAGCTTTACGTTAAGCGATCATATAGAAATGACGCTATCTACAAAGAATATTGGAAACATCCCATTTAGTTTTACTGAAGCATTGCACAGCTACTTGCCTGCAAACATTAAAACTACGCAAATCACTGGAGCAGAACAGCAAACCTATGTCGACGCACTCGATAAATGGGTCAATAAACTAGAACTAAACCGGATTGGTATTCAAAAAGAAGTAGACAGAATTGTTCGTCATGGAGGGCCTTATCGAATCATTGATTCAGATAAAAAAGAACATTTATTGATCGAAAGTGATGGTAAAGACAGTATTATTTGGAACCCATGGATTGATAAATCGAAGCGTTTAAGCCAATTCCCCGATCACGCCTATCAATCCATGCTCTGTATTGAAAGTGCCAATATCCTAGACAATGTCGTCACATTGGCACCAGGGCAAACACACAGTTTAGATCTCAGTATTAAGTCGGTTTAGACAACCGACTCATACATAATCAAAACGCTTGGCAAACCATTGTGTTAGTGGCTGGTATCCCGCACCTAATAACCGAACCATAAAATGAATAAGATGTGCATCTTGTCCGACCATGATGCGTCGCTTATTTTTTTCAACGCCCTTAATAATGATATCTGCCGCTTTTTCAGGTTGAGTGCGCGCTAGTTTAGAAAAGCTTTTTACCAGCTCTTCTCGATCTTCATCTTCACTAATACGTGCCTGCTTGGCAATGTTAGTATTGATACCACCAGGGTGAACACAGCTTACTTGAATAGAAGGATGACTGAGTGCCATTTCTTGCGCCAACGCCTCAGTATAGCCACGAACAGCAAATTTTGACGCATTGTAGCTGCTTTGACGAGAGATACTAATCATGCCAAAAACAGAACTAATGTTGATAATATGAGCGGATTCAGTTTGCTTCATATAAGGTAAAACGGATTCGACCCCATTTACCACGCCCCAAAAGTTAATATTCATTAACCACTCAAAATCCTCTCGCTTGTTGTCTGAAACCAAAGAGGACAGCGCAACCCCCGCATTATTGAACAACAAATTAATTTGCCCAAAATCTTCATTGACCTGATTCGCGTGTAGCTCGAACGCCTGTTTGTCAGCTACGTCAAGAGCATATGTTTTAACGTCAGTATTAGGAGATCTCTGTTGAATCAATTCTACAGTTTGTTGTAGCTGATCAACCGATAAATCGGACAGCGCCAGCTTGCATCCTTTACTTGCCAATTTAATAGCTAGTGATTGACCAATACCACTGGCAGCTCCCGTGACCATAGCCACTTTTCCCGTCAACTTTGTCATGTGTTTCCTATTTTTATAGTTGTTTTGAAACTTCTCGCTGGAGATCTTGTAATCGAACACTCACATTTTGAGTGTCGAGTTCTAGCCACATACATGCCGATTCAAGACTAAAGAACAGCATGATTTCTACTCCTGAGGACCAGCTCTCGATTGAATACTGGTTCAAAGAACTAAAATTCTGCTCATGATCCACCCCCAAAACCAAGGCAATACGAGTAGCCCGACTGGAGCCTTCTGTATGTAACGCGGATGAAACGTCTTGAACATCTTCAGGAGTCAAGTTTAATTGGCAATGCCTACAGTCAGCCAGTACTAAGTATTGATCGGCAATAGCAGGGTCTTTTCCTTGCTCTCGCTCACTCTTGATAATTGTGGACTTGTCCAAGTCACCCCACCAATACTCAAGAACAACCGAACCCTGTGCATAAACACCGTAGCGACAACTCACTTCACACCCTTAATGCTTTTTTCTTACTTTATAGCAAGCAATGTAGTAAATATGCAATAAAAGGCTGGCTTTGCCTAAGACAATATATCAACCATCAATTTGGAAGGAATTGTAGAAAAGACTGAGCGATAGACCGGTCTAAGGTTCTAATCTGGCCGTCCTGAAAGCGGATATGTAAATATTTAGGACTTTGCTCGACAACAATTCCCTCTCCAAATTGCGAATGTCGCACACTTTGTTGAACACGGCTTTCTTCTTTCGTTTGCTTAGTGACGCGCAGGTCCACTTTCCAGTTCAAGGCGCTAGTATACCGACGCAAATCATTCAACACATTTTTCGAAACTTGAATCGAATTTTGGTGCTGAGCTAATTCATAAAAAGCATCTCGCAGGGACTGCATCGCAGGTGAAGATAAAAATGGACTGACTTGTCGCTGATCTTCCTGAGGATAAAAAATGTGAAGACTCTGCTTTGCCCGCGTCATGGCCACATAAAACAAACGCCTTTCTGCTTCGATACTACTCGCTTGCTGCATTTCTCCCTCGGCTTCGTATGGATAAAATGCGCTGCTAACACTGGGCAAGACAACCGATGACCACTCCAAACCCTTCGCACGATGAATCGAGCTTATCTTGACCCCCTTAGTCACCTGCTGTTGTTTATTCAGTTTTAATTGGCTGAAATGACCAAGCACCTCATTCACTTTTAAGTTAATACTTGTCATAAATCGAACGAATCCTTGCACAGTGGCTATGCGATCATCTGCTTGCTGCTTTGAGAAAGCACCATCACTTAGCCCTTTGTAAAAGTCCGTTTCTCTAACGTAGCGATTAACCAGCTGAAAACCTTTCAGTCGCTTGTCTTGCGTTAATTCAAGAAACAATAGGCGTTCCTGTATTTGCTGTTTTTGCCATGCATTGAACTCGCCGTAATCGATTTGTGAGAGTACGCGCTTAATTGATGATCCTGAATATTGGCTCAGTGCTTGAACCATTGATTGCGCTAATTCATCGAGCATAGTTCGCTTTATCTTTAACGCTGGCAGCACTAAAAAATTGAGCAACATGCGGTACTGACTAGTTTGATCTCGCTTAGCAAAATCACCAGACGCCAACTCAAACAACAGCATAAAATTTTGTAATTCGCTTCGCTCCAAAACCCAAAACTGACTCGGCATGTCATAGGCGATGCCCCGTTGCAATAAGGCTAGCTCTAAAGGTGCACTCATACCCCATAAACGATACAAAACGGCTACATTCTCCGCTCCATGCATTTCAGATTGCGATTCGATACAACTTAATAAACTCGGTATTTCATCCATACAAGGATAAAAATTCACCTGAGTTTTGGGATTACTATCGGCGGCCAATACAGGTAAATCCAACCGGCCTTGGTTTTTATGAATTAAGCTTCCTGCCAACAAAGCCACCTGATGCCCATAACGAAACGAAGTCGTAAGAGGGTATACTCTGGGGTTCTGAAAGCGTTCATCAAAAAGCTTAACCATATAATCACTGTCGCTACCGCGATATTCGTAAATCGTCTGATCAGGATCTCCAATGACCATGACCTTGCTGCGCTCACCAGCAAGAACTTCCAATAAAAATTGCTGAATACCGTTAATGTCTTGATATTCATCAACCAAAATCCAATCCATATGGTTGCTAAACTCTTGAGCGATATCTGGTCGCTGAGTAAACAGCATGCACGGATCATGCAACATATCACCATAACTAATGCGTCTTTGCTGCTTGCGCCATTGCTCAAACGCCTCATAGGTATTCACAAAAAAGCGGCAATGCTCTGGAAGCTGCTGTGCTTTAAATACGACCGCAGCCGGATCCAGACTCGACTTCACCTGCTCCATAAAACTCATCATGGGATCTACCCATTTTTTTCGTTCTTGCAGAATCTCTTGTCGACGATGGCTAGGCGCTTTTTGCTGCATTAAGCGCCATAAGTGAAATTCCATCTCACTTTGGCTAATGGGATCCCCTTGAAACTCACTGAGATAACCCCGTTCGATGAGTGTGCGATAAATTCTCAACCCTAATGCATGAAATGTACGGATCTGAGGCGCTGATGAAGGTAGGCGTAAGCGACTTAATTTGCGGGTAAAATCTTGCTGTGCCGACTTGTTATACATAATGACCAGCATGCGTCGAGGGTTTTGGCCTTGCTCTAACTGACGCTGGATAAAATGGGTTAACGTCGTAGTTTTACCTGCCCCTGCCACAGCCACGACCTTTGCATGGCCTTGAACGTGCTCAATCACAGCTTGTTGTTGTGGCGTAAAAGCTAAAGTAGACACAAATTTCCCAAGGCAAAAACCCGCATTTTACTGCAATTTGAGGTCAGTTTCTTCCATGGCTTAGTCTCATTTTGTTGGCTTTTTGGGTCCTAACTGGCTAAGATGCGCGCAATTTTCAAAGCCTAAAGAGAGTTTTAGGCCCCTACAGGAGAAAACAATGCTTGAAGTAAATGAATACTTTGATGGCAAAGTAAAATCAATTGCTCTACAGACAGAAACCTTGCCTGCAACCGTAGGTGTAATGTCTCCGGGTGAATACGAATTTGGTACAAGCCAAAAAGAAGTGATGACGGTGGTGAGTGGTGCGTTGACCATTCGCTTCCCTGGTACAGAAGAGTGGAAAACCTTCAAGCAAGGGGAACAATTTGAGCTAGATGCCAATGTCAAATTTGGTGTTAAAGTAGAGATAGAAACCGCGTATTTCTGTACCTACGAGTAATTAAATACTGTAAAACTCTGGCCCTATTAGGGCCAGAGTAAGCAAAAGTAGCAACGCGCAAAACTCCTATATTCAACTATACTAAAGGCAATCGGTGCATATGGATATTTGACACTATGTCTTTGCTCAGACCAGTAATAAAGTGCTCTCTCCTTCCATGGCTGGTCGCAACAAGCTTTATATCCCACAAGACCAATGCTGAGGATTACTTTTCCCTATCGTTAGATGAACTCATGCAAATCAAGATTGATGTTGCATCCAACATCCCCAAAACCGTCAATAAGCAGCCCAGCACAGTTACACTAATAACCCGAGATATGATTGAGCGCTCCAATGCGGTGTATTTAATGGATTTGTTACAGAACGTCCCAGGGTTTTGGGCAGGTGCAGATACTATTGGTACCTTCTCACTTAGTTTTCGTGGTATCTGGGGAATGGAGGCCAAGATTTTATTAATTGTGGATGGTATAGAACAAAACGAGCTGTCATTTGGATCATTGCCATTAGGTAATCGCTTTCCTGTTTCTACCATTGAACAAATAGAGATCATTCGTGGACCGGGTTCTGTGAAATACGGAGGGCAAGCAGCGCTTGCCGTCATCAAAGTGAGCAGTATCAGTCAAAAAACAGAAACAGCCCTATCTTCCCACGCCGAAGTGATTAAGCAGGGTTTGGTTGAGAACAGTATTAGCCTTTATCACGGCGGAACGCTGTCAGATGAAACATCCTCAAGCGCAAAATATGACATGACCTTATCTGCAGGGTATGGAGACTATAGTGTCGCGCGATGGCAAGGCCTAGATGGCTACGAGCAAGATCTCAAGAACTACAGTAATAGCCAACCGCTTCATGCATGGCTGAAACTACAAGAAGGCCAGCAATACATACAAGTTCAGTATGATCGCTTTGAGCAAGAGGACCGTCTTCTTTTTGGCGATGCCGGTTTATTTTATTCGCCCAATGAGCGCTATCAAGAAGCCAACACCTTAAGCTTCGAACATCTGGCCCTGCAAGCATATTCTCGCAGCCCAATCTCTAGTGTCTGGGACTCCGAAAGTAAACTAACACTGGTTAATCAGAAACCATGGAATAGCGATAACCAGTATGGCCAAACCGTTAGTCGAGACGCCACTCGATATCGATTAGATCAAACTTTTTACTGGCACGGAAAGCGTGATCAGGATATCGCCTTTGGGCTTTTCTACTACCAAGAATATGAAAAAGTAACAAGGTCGTTCCTGTTTGATTCTACTACCCGTTTTGACAACGACAATAGTATTGAACAAATAAACGTTGGTGGCTATTTTCAACACAGCCTCTACCTGCCATTTGCCAATGTGACATATGGTGCGCGCTATGAAGATCATGATGCAATTGGTAAAGAGTGGGTACCGCGTCTCGCCATCAACAGCAATTGGGACAGCACTTACCTCAAATTTGTCTACAACCAAGCATTTAAAACACCTCAATTTGACACCTTAGCCAGCGCTAAAAATTCAGGTTCGGCTATAACGAAAACAGAAAAAACGTTATCCACGGAATTAGAGTTGGGATATCGAATCAGCTCAGCTGGACGCCTTAGCTATAACGTTTTCTGGTTAGAGATCCAAGACTTTATCGGTTTCAACCCATCCTCCGCGAGCAATGTCACCTTAGGCGATATTAGTAATTTTGGTCATGAACTCATGTTCCACTGGAAAACAGACGTTATCACGATGAATGCCAGCTACTCATTGTTTTTGGTCGACCAGAACAGTATTGAAGCTATCGGAATAGCGAATGAAAAAAATGCACTCTTGGGCATCCCCAACCATATGCTGAAATTCGACGCGAGTTTACCAATTCAGACGAACGCTTCCATTTACTCAAAGCTGAATATCATCTCTTCACGTTATGCATGTACCACAGACATCAACTTGATCTGTGGCGAACCAGAGAAGCTATCGGAAGAATATGACTGGGAGATCAGTTATCAAAAACGCTATGATAAATGGCGGTATGGTATGGGAATCAAAAATATATTGGATGAAAAAATATTGTACGTTCAACCCTACAGAGGATCTCAATCACCGATACAAGGTTTGCCGCGGCGATTGAGCTTGGATGTACACTATCGCTTTTAAAAACTACAGAATGTCATCAATCATAACAGTGGCAGATTGAGAAGAAGACGAAATCGCTTTAGAGTTCCCTTCTAAGTCTCCCGCTTTTGCGTTGCCCACTCCACTCTTAGAAATGCGTGCCGTGATCACCACTGATTCAAACTCACTGAGCTTTAAATTGTCCATCATTGCCATAGAATCATCTAGCGTCACAGTTACCGGCCATTCACTCACCTGCAATCTCTGCACTGCAAGTGGCATAGGCGGCCCTTGTTCTGCTTTAGCTAGTACGAATAAATCCGCTTGCTCGGGTAGCTGATCCTTCAACGAATCATCAACATTCACCGTCACTTTAATGCTGGCTTTAATGGCATCAAGACGTTCTTGCTCAAGTTCATCCAGTTGATCTGCAGAGAGATTATCTTTGGCTTTATTAATACCGCCGGCAATGGCTTGTCGATTAGGATCACTGGGTGGCATCAAACCCTGTAAGCGCGTCCAGTAACGCACGGCATCCATATAGTTTTGATTTTCATAGGAAGCAATGCCCAGCAAACCCAATACCATAGAATCCCGTGGATTGATTTCTAAAGCATCAATTAACAACGATTCCGTCGCTTTATCTAATACGCGATCGTTCGCAAAAAATTGCGCTTGCGCCAACTGTGCCATGGCTGCGGCTTTATCCGCTTTTTGTTCAGGGTCTAAGTATTGTAAGACCTGACTAAAAGAAAACACGGCTTCATCATAGCGGCCTAAGTCTGATTGAATTCGACCGAGTAGATACCAAGCCTCTACATCTTCTGGCGTTTCGTCTACGACAATCGTCAGGCGCTGCATAAGCTCGTCGGCATTTTCACGCATAGTTGCCATGTCCGTATTAGGATCCATACTGGATTCCAATAACTCTTTAATTATGAGCTCATTTTCACTACCAAGATGCGCGTATAACAACACACCGGAAACAATCAGAATGAATGCCATGATCGGAATCAATGGTTTACCGCTGGTATGATTGGTTTCAGACTTGGAGGATTCGGCGTCTTGCAACAAGTTCTGCTTTACTTCGTCAGTTAATGCTTGGTGATCTTCTTTAGAAATGCGTTCCGCTTTAAGATCGGCATCCAAATCTTTTAGCTGCTGCTTGTAGATTTCAATATTTGCTTGATCACGTACCAGTTCACCGGAGCGTAGACGAATAAACAAAGGCAAGCATAAGAACACAACGGCCAGAGCTGTTAGTACTGCAATTCCTATCCACAAACTGGTCATGCGTCTTTATCCTCTTCGTTACTTCTCTTGTCTGAGTTGAGTAGCGCCTCAGCACGGGCCCGTTCTTCATCACTCATAAGCGCAGATTTGTTTTGTTTCTGGTCTTGGTATTCTTCATCATTAATGCGTTTACGACGTTTGATAATGATGATCGCAATCACGGCAACCAGTGCCAGTAATATCACCGGGCCATACCACAAAGCATAAGTCAGTGAATTGACCTTTGGACGATACAAAACAAATTCACCATAGCGATCCACCATAAAGTCGATGATCTCTTCACGATCATTACCTTGCTTGATTTGCGTATACAATTCGCGTCGCAGATCACTAGAAATGGTGGCATTACTATCGGCTAGGTTTTGGTTTTGACACTTAGGGCAGCGCAGTTCCACTGCTAGTTCGCGAAATAACTCCGCTTTTTTCTCATTCTCTTGCTCACTGCCTTCCGTAAACTGGTAGGCGTGACCTTCCACGATAGCCAGTGACTGAGTACTCAAAAATAAGCCTATGATCAGAAGCAGTGTTTTCATTATTGCTCCTCATTTAATGCGTCATAGTGAGGTTTAATCTTATCCCAGTTGCTGGCAGTAATCGGTCCTTGATGTCGATAACGCACGATACCTTTTGCATCAACAAAGAAGGTTTCTGGTGCACCTGTGACACCTAAATCCATTGAAAGCGTACCGTCTTCGTCATCAACACTAAAAATATAAGGGTCGCCTAAGTCTTTTAGCCAACGACGTGCAGCGTCATTATCGTCTTTGTAATTGATGCCCATAATGGCGATGCCTTGCTGCGATAAATCCACAAGGAACGGGTGCTCCACTTTACAACTCACACACCAAGTGCCCCATACATTGATCAGCAATGGCTGACCTAGAATATCGGCTTTGGTCTTGTTCTCATCGGACAAAAGAATCGGCAACTCAAATTCAGGAAACGGTTTATCAATCAGTGCCGACGGAATGTCTTTAGGATCTAAATACAGTCCACGCCAAAGTAGAACACCGAGCAAAAAGAAAATAATAAAAGGTATAAATAGCATCCAACGTTTCATAATCTTTCCTTAAGCTCGACGAGGAGCCATGCGATAGCGCTTGTCTAAAACAGCTAATACTGAACCAAAGGCCATGAAAATTGCTCCCAACCACAACCAGCGCACATAAGGCTTGTAGTGAATACGCAGTGCCCAAGCGTCACCAGCTAAAGGTTCACCGAGCGCCACATACAAATCACGGAACAAGCCTGCGTCGATATCTGCTTCCGTCATCATATTGCTCTGCACTTTATAATGACGCTTCTGTGGTTTCATGGTGTTGTAGAACTTGTCGTTGTAGAACACACGAATCACACCTTCATCGGCAATATAGTTTGGCCCAGGTACTTTGCGTACACCATCAAAGACAAACTCATAACCGGATGCTTCGATTCGATCACCGGGCTCCATACGCACGTTATGTTCTTGTGTGTAGTTAGAAACAATGGTGATACCAATAGCGGTAATGGCCACACCGATGTGGGCGCACACCATTCCGTAATAACTAGGCGTGAGTTTCTTCAAGCCACTAACGATACCGCTTTTACCATTGGCTTTGTGGTAAACATCCATCAATGTGCCTGTGATAATCCAACTGCTTACAGCAATACCGACTATGATTTGCCAAGTGTATTCCACACCGTAAATCAACGGAAACACAAACGATAAAACAATACTGAACAAGGCCGCTGGCCACAGTTGCTGTGCTATCCATTTTGCGTCGGTTTTCTTCCAGCGGCTGGTCATGCCGATGGCCATAAACAACACCAGTACACACATGATGGGGTTAAAGAACATATTAAAGAATGGTGCCCCTACTGAGATTTTTTGATCAAAGAAAAAATCGGCCACTAGAGGATAGAGCGTACCCAGCAATACCGTGGCAGCGACCACAACCAGCAGTACGTTGTTTAGCAGTAAGAAGCTTTCTTTTGAAATCCATGCAAAACCCACACGAGCAACCACGGTTGGTGCTTTAATGGCGTAGAGCAAAAGTGAACCGCCAATGGCAATAACC
Organism: Bermanella marisrubri; assembly: GCF_012295615.1. Classification (NCBI taxonomy): domain Bacteria; kingdom Pseudomonadati; phylum Pseudomonadota; class Gammaproteobacteria; order Oceanospirillales; family Oceanospirillaceae; genus Bermanella; species Bermanella marisrubri. The sequence goes on along the minus strand of NZ_CP051183.1, from coordinate 1,184,615 downwards.
AACAGCGCAAGAATGAATAAACCACGATCCGGGTCACTGGCAAAAGAGTGCACGCTGTTCAATACACCAGAGCGCACAAGGAAGGTACCTAATAGACTTAAACTAAACGCGAATATGGCAAGCAGAACCGTCCAGCTTTTGAACGCTCCGCGTTTTTCAGTCACTGCCAAGGAGTGGATTAAAGCAGTACCCACTAACCAAGGAATAAAAGACGCGTTTTCAACTGGGTCCCAGAACCACCAGCCGCCCCAGCCAAGTTCGTAGTATGCCCACCAACTACCAAGCGCGATACCGACTGTTAAAAAGCCCCAAGCGATGGTAGTCCACGGACGACTCCAACGAGCCCAGGCCGCATCTAAGCGACCACTTAACAATGCGGCGACAGCAAAAGCAAACGCCACAGAGAAACCTACATACCCCATGTACAACATAGGCGGATGCACGATAAGACCAAAGTCTTGCAACAACGGATTTAAATCTGCGCCGTCGGCTGGAACATTGGGTAATACACGCTCGAATGGGTTAGACGTAAATAAAGTGAAAAGAATAAAGCCGACACAAATCATGCCCATGATTGCCAGCGCTCTGGCTAAAACGTCGGTTGGCAAATTGCGAGAGAAAATGCTCACGGCGAGTGTCCACATACCGAGCATGAAGACCCACAATAGCAAAGAGCCTTCGTGACCGCCCCAAACGGCGGAAATCTTATACTGCATAGGTAGCAAGCTATTTGAATTATTGGCGATATACGCCACCGAGAAATCATCTAGGGCAAAGCAAATAGCAAGAATAACCAAGGAAAGAAGTAAGAAAGCAAACTGGCCCCAAGCGAGCGGTCGGCTCATAAGCATCCACTGAACACGGCCGGTGGCCGTCCCTAACAAGGGCACCACAGATAACAAGGCAGAAAATACAAGCGCCAGTATGAGCGCGTAATGTCCTAATTCAGGTAACATAAATTCCGTCCTTAATAGCGAGCGCTTTCTAGATCATCTTGCCCTTTGCTATGGGCTTTTTCTAAGGCGTCCGCTACTTCAGGCGGCATGTAGTTTTCATCGTGCTTGGCCAGTACTTCGCTGGCAATGAAGACATTACTCTCGTTGAGCTTACCTAGCGCAACAATTCCCTGATTTTCGCGGAACAGATCAGGCAGAATACCTGTGTATTGAATCGTTACTTCGGCAACGCCATCGGTGGCTTTAAACTCCACCGTTAAGTCGTCTTCGGCACGCTTAACACTTCCCTCTACGACCATACCACCAGCACGGATGGTGCGATCTTTGGGCGCTTCGCCATCTGCAATTTGTTGTGGTGTATAAAACAGATTGATGTTCTCTTGCAGAGCCACCAGCATTAAGCCAACAGCAAGACTAATGCCTGCCAACATGAAAAGAATAATGAAAAGACGTTGCTTACGTTGTGGATGCATTACTTCTGCTCCCGGCGAATTTGACGCTCAATATCTTTAATCACGTTTTTCCGCGTTAAAGATGGGGTTAAAAAATTGGTAATCATGATGACTGCGAAAATACCGTAGCAAAGCCAAACATAAGGCCCATGACCACCCATCTCTATGAAGCTGTTAAGACTGTCAAAAAACATTTTGGTTCAGCTCCTATTCTGATAAACCGAGCGTTTGCCGAACCCATTTGGTTCGGCGCTCACGCCACAAGATTTCGTTACGAGTACGAGCAAACACCCAAACCGCAAACCAGCAATAAAACGCAATAATCGTCATAGCCAGAGGAATAAACATCTCCGGCGCCATTGTGGGTTTTTTCGTCAAGGTAATCGTGGCGGGCTGATGTAGGGTATTCCACCACTCTACCGAATATTTAATGATCGGAATGTTGATGGTGCCGACAATGGATAGAACCGCCGCTGCCTTGTTGGCCATGTCTTCGTTTTCAATGGCGTTATAAATGGCAATTACACCAAAATACAAAAACAACAAAATAAGCATGGAGGTCAAACGAGCATCCCATACCCACCATGTGCCCCAAGTAGGTTTGCCCCAGATCGCACCGGTCAGTAATGCCAGAACTGCCATACCCGCACCAATGGGCGCAATGGCTTTACCGACAATGAAAGACATTTTCATTTTCCAGACAAGACCCACAAGCCCGGCCACCGCCATCATGATATAGGCACTTTGACTGAGCAACGCCGACGGCACATGGATATAAATAATGCGAAAACTATTGCCCTGAAGATAATCCGCAGGTGCAAAAGCAAGACCCCAAACGAGGCCCACTGACATTAAGATTGCACCCACCCAAAAGAACCAAGGGCTCCAAAGCTCGCTAATTTGATAGAACCACTTGGGCGACCCCAACTTGTGGTAAAGACGTTTTATTGCTTGCCACATACAACTGACCAATCTAAAAAGATAAAAACTTTATATCCAGTATACGAATTTAACCTCGTAAACCGAATGTTCACGCCATGGCTTTAAAGCCGATCAGCGCGATACTGAAATTCTTAATGCAAAGGCGGCGGCAACGGGTGCCACGACTAAACTCATCGCCAAATACGCCCCCAAAAAGGCGAGATGACCAATGTAAGGATCACCTTGGACACCAGCCTGTACACTGCTGGCGGCAAATATCAATACCGGTATATAAAGGGGTAAAATCAATAAGGGCATTAACATCCCCCCCTTCTTTAATCCCACGGTAAGCGCCGCACCAATAGCGCCAAGTAAACTCAAAATCGGTGTACCAATTAATAAACTCAACATCAGTGGTGCAAAACCGGATTCAGGCAACGATAGCATTAGCCCTAGCAAGGGCGCCATCAGAGTCAGAGGTAAACCGGCTACGACAAAGTGCACCAAGACTTTGACCAAAACAAACAACATGGTTGGCGATGGGCTGACCAATAGCTGCTCTATCGCCCCGTCTTCATAATCTCCTTTAAACATGAGATCCATGCTTAATAGCGTCGCCAACAAAGCGCCCACCCAAATAATGCCAGGCGCAATTTCGCCTAAAAATTGAGGATCGGGGGTCACGGCCAATGGGAATAAACTAGCCACCATTAAAAAGAACATTAATGGATTAAAAAGTTCGCCGCGATTGCGAAATGCAATCAGTAAATCCCGCTTTAATAATGCGTATAAACTCACATAGCCCCCAAGGTTATTTCTTTGTGGGGCACAGATAACTGATGGTGTGTCGTCAGAATAACCAGACCACCCTTGCTACTATGATCAATCAGTAGTTGCTCTAATTGCTCGACACCAGATTGGTCAATGGCCGTAAACGGCTCATCGAGAATCCAGATGGGCTTACTTTGCAGATATAGGCGCGCCAATGCCACCCGTCGCTGCTGCCCGGCCGACAAACTTTGGCTAGGGACATCTTCAAACCCCTTTAAACCCACCTTCTGCAGAGCATCGAAAATCGCATGTTGTGAGGCAGATGGTTCAATCGATGAAAGATTCTCTTGTGGCGTCAAACTGGCTTTCACCCCGACTTGGTGCCCTAAATACAACAGCCCATCGTAAAAACCGGCTCGGGCACGATGCATTGGCTGACCTTTGAATAAAACGTCACCTTCAAAGCCAGCGCTTAATCCCACCAAAATACGAATAAGCGTGCTCTTACCACTGCCATTGGGCCCAGTAATGCGCACAAGTTCGCCACACCTAAGCTCAAAGCTTAAATCTGCGAATAATGTTCGGTCATCTCGTTCACAGTTCAGTTGATTTGCCTGAAGCAAAGGTAATTCTGAACTAAACTCAGTAGACATAGTTTGGAATCTACTCCTGCCCTGTATTTTTTAGGGATTCGGCCGATACCTGTAAGTGACCTTGGTTATTGACCCTGTTAGGTACTTAGGTAGCGAATTTGGCGGGCATTATATACAAATCCCCAGTAATTTACGGCCCAAATCAGGCCAAAAGATATAAAAATGAAGCTAAATCCACCGCAAAATGGCCAATCTTCACCCGATGCATCTGGAATCGGCAAAGCCGCGAACCAGAAGACAGCGCAAAAGCCCAGTGCAAACGCCAATAGTAGCGTCTTGCAGCGCTCGGCTGTGGGTAGCGAAGCCCTATCTGGTTTAAAAAATACCACTGCACAAGTAGTAAAAAGCCAAGCTCTCACACCCGAGAATGCTCAACAGCAATTATCGAACTTGAGCAAACAGCTAAGCGCTCAAGACAGTGATCAACCTATGCAGCAACAAACCCGTTATCTACTATCACAACTGCAAAATGGCAGCGCCGCGAATCAGGCTCAATCCAAGGTCTATATCACTCAACTCAATACTCAAAACACGCTTTTCTCTGTATTGACCAATAAAGCGTATGCCGCAGGCTCCAGTGTACAAATCACGCAAGACTCGTCAGGACAATGGCAACTTCAATCGAGCAAACCCGCACTGCAATTGGAAAAGTGGCTTAGCCAATTTAGGGCTGGGAGTGTAGCAAACCTGACTCCCTTAAAGCTTGATAAAGGTCAGTTGCCTCTGCCATTACTGGCGCAATCATCCATGGGAAACCCGGCATCTCCACAAAACCTTACTGCCTTGGATAGTTTATTAAATAGCCAGCAATTTCAATCGCTAAGCCTAGAACAAAAGACACAGCAACTGATGCAAGGCATGAAAAACAGTGGCCATACATTGGAGAAACAGCTACTTCAATGGGCCAGTAATCAGTTAGGGCAAGGTTCTCAAGGGCGCTCTGGGAACGCTAATAACGCTGACGGTAATGTCTCTGCTCCCAATCTTCAGCGCGGCCTAAAACATGTGCAAAAACAAATGCAGCTGTGGATGCAGCAGGCTCAGCACGTACTAAAACCAATTAACGGTCAGTCTACGCCCTCTTCTCAGCCCACTTCTCAGTCGCCAGATTCATCCTCTTCAACAATGACTGGGGTACAAACTGCATTAGCTTCAAAGACAGTGAGTCAATCAATCTCAAACAAGAACGGTTTAACTTCAGTAAAAAATGAGGTTTTAAATTCGTTAATAAAAATAATGAAACAAGATAGTAAAGGACAATTATTACAACATCAGACGGCTCTAATACAAAACTTACGTCAAGTCATTCAACAGCAACCACAGTTATTCAATGCAAGCGTAGTGCCCAACTGGTCACAAAACAACCATGAGACAGGGAGACTCAATCCTGTTGATTGGATTTCTATATTGGCCACACCCAAAACTACCAGCCACGCTCAAATCAATTGGCCGCCAAACCTAAGTGTTCAACAGCAATTACAAAACACAGCCCAGATCATGCTGGCGCAATTACCTGATAAGGCTTCGGAAGAACAAGCACTGCTTAGACAACTTTTGAACACGGCTCAAAACGTAAACAAAGTACAGCAAGATCAAATTCAGAGCCGAGTGTTTCAAACCAACAGCGACAATACTTTTATTCAAATGAATCTGCCTTACGTCCATCAAAATACTCTTCATTGGTGTGAAGTGGATATTCGAGAGCATGAACAAGAAACACAGCAAGACTCAACCGCAGAAAGAGGCTGGCATCTGGTATTGCGCTTTGAGCAATCAAGCCAAAAAAGCTTTGCCATCGAAGCCAATGTATTAAATAGTAAAGTAGACATAACGCTATGGTCTGCCCATAAAGACCGTTTAAAAGTCTTACAAAACCAGATTGCAGTGCTACGTGATAAATTGAGCAGCGCAGGCTTTCAAGTTCAACAACTACAAACCAAGCATGGTGAGCCAGCGAAAAAAGAACTAACCATAAGCCAATCATTAGTGGACGTACGAACATGAATCAACAACAAGCTGTCGCCCTATTTTATGATGGCGATACCACACCGATAGTAAGTCAAAACCAATTGGGCGAAGCCGCGCAATTTCTTATTGATGCTGCGCTGGAAGCTGGTATTCCCATCTATGAAAATCCGGCACTGATTGAGCAGCTTGCTCATTTAAGCGAAGGGGATGAAATACCGGTAGAGCTCTACCGGCTTATTGCGGAAATCCTTGCCTTTGCATTTTATATCCAAGGCAAGGCTCCAAAAGGATATGACGAAAATCAGTCAGACTGACTGGCCCATTGAACCAATTGCGCCCGTTCCTCATCCGTCATCTTGGTCATGTTCGCCAACGGCATATAACCCGTCTTAACGGTTTGTAAAATCATCGGCTTTTGCGCCACAAGTTCATCCAAAGTTTCCAAATACAAACCCGCTGGCGCCGATGCAAAGGCAGGATGGCTCGGTTCTTGTGCATGACATGCGGCACAGCGCTGCTCACTAATTTGTACCGCTCTTGCATCACTGATGACATCGGAATGGGTTTCAATGGGCTTTGGTAACATAAAACCAATAATGGAAAACAACATGACGGCACCGGCTACCAAAATCCATGGCTGATGATTATCTTGATGTTTAAGATTGAAATAGTGTCGCACAAATGCTGCATTGAAACTGATCAAAGCCAAAACGAGCCAAGCATGCTCATGAGCATACGTCATGGGATAGTGATTACTGATCATGATGAACAGTACAGGCAGCGTAAAGTAATTGTTATGAGTGGAACGTAATTTTGCAAAAGCCGCTGGTTTGGGATCAGGTTTTTCCCCTGCTTCTATAGCTCTTACTAGCTCTCGCTGGGCCGGCATGATGCCAAAGAAAACATTACCCGCCATGATCGTGCCAATCAATGCACCCACATGTAAATAAGCAGCACGATCACTGAATATTTCCCCCAAAGCATATGCCGCTAAGGTTAAACCTAAAAATAAAACAACGGCAAATAGTTTTGCTGAATGCTGTAAAGGGCTTTTAATAAGTAACTCGTAAAAGATAAATCCACCTACAAGAAAACCCAAACTAATAGCAATAGCTTGCCATTGTGTTAGATCCATCTTACTTGGATCAATCAGGTATTGCTCCGCCCCCCAATAATACATGACAGAGAGCAAGGCAAAACCCGTAAGCCAAGTGGTATAGGCTTCCCATTTAAACCAATGCAATTTTTTGGGCATGGCTTCTGGTTCTAACTGATATTTGGCAATCTCATAAATCCCACCACCGTGTATGGACCAAAGGTCCCCTTTTATACCCTTGTCTTTTTTCCATTGCGGAGGCTCGCGTAAGCTCAAGTCTAGCCAAATAAAATAGAAACTCGCACCAATCCAAGCGATGCCCGCTACCACATGGAACCAACGAAAAAACAAATTGAGCCAGTCGAAAAAATAGGCTTCCATAATCTAATACCCTTTATTCTGATTCTTTTGTATAACGGCATTCACCCATAATATAGGTGCGAGAAATGGCGCGATCATCAGCCAACATCATTAGGCTAAATAATAGCTCGTCTAAATCATCGCTTTTCTTGTACTTGCGTGTAAGTAACGGCGTACTCTCTAAATCTAAAACAATAAAATCCGCTTCTTTACCAACGTCGAAATTGCCGATCAAATGATCCAAGCTAAGTGCCTTAGCATTACCTAACGTCGCCATATAAAATGCCTTTCTAGCATCTAGCTTCTGTCCGTTTAGCTGACATATTTTGTAGGCTTCGCTTAAAGTACGAAATAACGAAAAAGAGGTACCCGCACCGACATCCGTTGCAACACTGGTTGCGACATCGTGTTGCTCTGATTGCTGTAAATCAAATAAGCCGCTACCTAGAAATAGATTCGATGTTGGACAAAATGAAATCTTTGATTGAGTTTGTGCTAACCGCTTGTATTCACTTTCTTGTAGATGTACACAATGGGCAAAAATTGATTTCTTACCAAGCAACCCATAGTGATCATATACATCCAGATAATTTTCACGATCCGGGTACAGCTCCATGGTAAAACGAATTTCATCTTTGTTTTCACTAAGATGGGTTTGCAAATAAACATCAGGGCTTTCTTTTAAAAGCTTACCGGCATATTCCAATTGCTCTGGCGTGGAGGTAATGGCAAAGCGCGGTGTGACTGCATAAAGCTGCCGACCCTTGTCATGCCACTGCTCGATCAAGGCTTTACTCTCGATATAGCTTTGCTCGGCTTCATCACATAAGGCGTCCGGTGCATTGCGATCCATCATCACTTTGCCGCAGATCATACGAGTATTATATGACTCGCTTACTTTAAAAAAGGCATCCACCGCCGTTTTGTGCACACTAGCAAAAACAAGGGCACTGGTTGTCCCGTTTCGTAGCAATTCATTAATGAAAAAGTGAGCGGTTTCTTCTGCTATGGAAGGGTCTTTAAAGCTTTCTTCCGTGGGAAAAGTATATTGATTTAACCAATCTAATAACTGCTCGCCATAGGAAGCAATCACATCCACCTGCGGGTAATGCACATGGGTGTCAATAAATCCAGGCATGATAATATTCTGGCGATAGTCGATAATATTTTGTTCAGACGCCTGATGAATTAGGTCATCGAAATGACCTAGATTTTTCACTTTTCCATTTTCGATGAATAGCAATCCATCTGGCAAATACCGGAGCGCGCCGTCTGTATCAAAGTCTAAAATAGAGGAACGATAAACTTGCATATTGGGTTTTATAACTCGTAATTCTTTAGCTCAGGTATTTGTATGTGCCAAGCACTATCAAATTCGTATTCTTCTAGGTTATTGCCATCACCTGCGCGATCTACAACCCAAAAATCAGTGACATCTTCTAAAGCCAATAAAGGATGATGCCAGCAATTTGCTTTGTAACTTACGCCGGTTAAACTAGGTTCACGGCCACTCACCAAGAATAATCGCATACTATAAGGGTCGGGCTTTTGTTGACCCAGACAAACCAACACTAAATAGGGACGGCTGGAAGTCGGTAAAAATGCCTGACTGCCTAATGGATGACGTTCCATCATTTTGATGTCCATTGGCAAAGTACGTGGTTGCGCTCGGAAGATATTTATAATCGCCAGGTCAGATTGGCCTAATAATTCAACCGAGCTTAATTTATGGTGGCGCTCCGTTGTACCTTCATTGATCATGATGGGCTGTTCGCCCACTTGGATCACATCACCAAAATCTGAGAACGCTTCTGCCGTCAATGGCTCGGGCGTCAGTGTTAAGACTTTATTCAACGACATATCATGAACCCCGATATGTGGAGTAGCCGTTCGCACTTACCAATAGTGGTATATGATAATGCTCATCTTCATGATCAAGATTAAAGTCAATGGCGATCGATGGATACAGGCAGCGAATGTTTTGACGGTCAAAATAGGCTTGAATATCAAATACGACGCGATACGTACCGCTTTTTCTTTGCGTCTCCGACATCCAATCGGTTATACGACCATCATCATTGGTTTCACCGCTGGCAATTTTCTGATAGTCAGAGCCCTCTAAACGATAAAGTGCCACCGACACTGATGTTGCTGGCTTACCTAAGTGCGTGTCCAAAATATGCGTAGTTATGGGCGATTTCATAATAATTCCTTCTTCGCTATTTACGATTAGCTCTTAGCTATCTGTTAGGCCAAACAGTTTATCGATTCTTAAGGCCGTGATTTTACTTTGTTCTACCGCCGCATTTTCTAATTCTTGATGGCGTTCATTACCAATACGGCCGTTCAAAATATCCAGCATTTGTTGAGCACTTTTTCCGGTTGCAAAGACAATGAAAATAAAACCAAACTTATCTAGATAAGCCTGATTTTTTTCTGCTAACTCTTGAATAACCGCTTCTTGCGCTTGTGCAACAGAACTTTGCTCATGTTCCGCTAATGATTGCGTATTGCGATATTTCTCGCGTAAGCTAGAAACATCACCAATCTTTGGATGACCCTCAAAGGCTTCTAATAAATCTTGCTCTTGGCACGACTGCCATACAGATAGTGCAACTTCTTGTAGTTTCGACACAGAATCATAGGGGCGCTGATCGGCTACGCGTTCAATCCATTGACTAGATGTGCAGCAAAAGCTCAATGTATCGCGAGCTTCTCTCTCTGTCATAGAATTAAACTGATCTAAGCTTAGTAGCTTCATAAATTTACTCGCCCTCTTTTTCGGCTAGAAAACCATACACGCGCAAGCGACTGACACCTCCATCAGGAAAAATATTCAGACGCACATGAGTAAAGTGCTGTCCTTTATTCTGAATATTATGGCGATAGAAGTGTTCTGAATCCGCTGTGAGCTTTTCTCGCCCAATAACCTCATGCCATTCAGTATTTTCATCTGGACTTTGATGTGGTTCTAAACATGCTGCCTCCAAAGTGAAGCTCTCTGGATAATTTCCTTTAAAATGCGCGGTATCCACCAAGACTTTTTCAATAGAGCCTTTGGCCCCTAGCTTGACGATGATCCAATCACACTCACGACCACCACGGCGACGCTTGGTTTCCCAACCATCCCCCATGTCCTTGCCACGATTTGGCATGATCAGGTTTTCCATATTACTGAAGAACATGTCGCTGCATGCCATTGGGCGACCACCATTTTTGACATAGGCCAAATCAATAGGCTCACCAGGTAAGAACCAATCCCAGTCAATCACTGGCTCACCATAGACTCTCAATCTTGCAACACCACCGTCGGGGAAAATGTTCAACCGAATGTGAGTAAAGGCTTCTTGCGATTCGATACCAAAATAATTATCACTGTCAGGATTAACGTTAGACTGAATTAAAATGGGTTGCCATTCAGTACTATCATTGGGTGCTATTTCAGACACACAGCCTTCAATAGAAACGCTTTGAGGTGCATTACCGGCGAAGAAACGTGTGCAAACATTAACACCATGGATAATACCCTTTGCGCCTAGTTTGATCACACACCAATCGTGTCCAACTACACGTTTGCGTCTAGACTCCCATCCGTCCATCCACTTACCACGGTCTGTATATTTATCGTCGATAAAAACCGGGGCTGCTGGCTTAAGCAAGTTTTCCATTTCCGCAAAAAAATCATCACTGCATTGCAGTGCCTGTCCGCCTAGTCGTTGTGCCGCTAAATCAATCCACGTTTTGTACGGATGATCATTTTGTTGTTGCATGTATAAACCCTTATAAATAATTTGAAACAAGAACCTGTAACTAAAAAATTAGCTATTGCTCTTCAAACATAACTTGTTTTAACTCTTTCCATTGAACACCTTCACGCGGTAGGTCAACGTTTTTTTCATTCATTTTGATTATTTGCGAAGCAATCGAAACCGCCACTTGCATGGGTAGCTTTCCGGGGATATTTAAGTCGCCCACGGGGCATTGCCAAGCATTGCGTTGAGCCTCGCCAAAACCTTTGTTTTTCAGACGTAAATTAAATCGGTTGGCCTTAGTTTGCGAACCAATACAGCCAATGAAAGCCAGGTCATCTCGTTTAAGACAAAGCTCTAGTAGTTCGTAATCAAGTTGATGATTGTGAGTTAGGATCAATACTTGGCTATTGCTCGGCATGTCCGCTACAAAGTCTTGCGGATGCTCTAAAACGTGCATTTCAATATTGCCAGCAACCGCGTTGTCGGCATGGAAGCACTCAGCACGACTATCAACCCAATGCACTTTGCCGGGTAAACCACCAAGAATGTTCATCAGTGCGTTAGCTACATGACCTGCACCAAATACGGTTAGCTGCATCGCTTGCACAGGAAAAAACTCAAACAAAATAGAGACACTACCGCCGCAGCATTGACCTAATTTTGCGCCTAGAGGAAAGTGTTGTACCTCGTTAAGGGCATTAGTCCCTTTGAGCATAGTCTGCGCATGCTCTATCACTTTGAATTCCAAATGACCGCCTCCCAAGGTATCAAAACAACCTTGCTGAGTGATCACCATTTTGCTGCCAATATCTCTTGGGATAGAGCCTGCGGTGCCAATGACCGTAGCAATCACATACGCCTCGCCCAATTGCTCACACTCACTGATGGCTTGATGCCAACGTTGATGCTTTCTCATGACGCTCTACCTTCAAGATGGCGCTGACAATACTGTACCGCACGTAAAACTTGCTCTGGTGTCGCCGGGGCATTTAACGGCGGATTTACTTTATAATCTGCAACACTAGCCGCCGCATCCCGCAAGGCCAACCAAACCGCCATACCCAGCATGAGCGGTGGCTCACCCACAGCCTTGGAGTTATAAATGGTTTGCTCTTCATTGATACGATCAAAGAGTTTCACATTAAATTCTTTGGGCATATCCATAGTGGTTGGAATTTTATAATTGGCAGGGCCATTAGATGTAACACGGCCATGCCCGTCCCAATTCAATTCTTCTGTTGTCAGCCAGCCCATGCCTTGAATAAAGCCACCTTCTATTTGACCGATATCAATCGCAGGATTTAAAGACTGACCAACATCGTGAATGATATTAGTACTTAATACATCATACTCACCTGTTAGCGTATCAATTTCGACTTCACTGCAGGCCGCACCAATGGCGTAATAAAAGAACGGGCGACCATCCGCCTTTTCCCGGTTGTAATGGATTTTAGGTGTACTGTAATAGCCGGTTGAAGAAAGCGAAATACGATTTAAATAAGCCAGTTCAACAAATGCTTGAAAAGTCATTTCCTCAAGGTTATCACCAGATCCAATCAAAACGTGATTGTTTTCAAACCGTATTTCACTGGGTTCAACCTTAAAGTAATCACTAGCAAAATCGATCAATCGCTGTTTAATGGTCAAGCACGCATTTTGCGCCGCTTTACCATTCAAGTCTGTACCAGAGGAAGCCGCTGTAGGCGATGTGTTAGGGACTTTTTCGGTATTGGTACTGCTCACCTGTACGGTATCTATATCCACATCAAATTCATTGGCCACCACTTGTGCGACTTTCGTGAATAATCCTTGGCCCATTTCCGTACCGCCATGATTAAGATGAATACTACCATCCGTATAAACATGAACTAAGGCACCAGCCTGATTCAAAAACTGAACCGTAAATGAAATACCAAATTTTACCGGCGTTAACGCTAAACCACGCTTTTTATAAGTATGGTTTTTATTAAATTCGGTTATGGCTTGGCGACGCGTTTGATAATCGCAGTCTTTTTCTAATTGTTCGATCAATTCACGCATGTGGTAGTTTTCAACCACTTGACCATAGTGGGTACTGGAACCATCTTGATAAAGGTTGAGTTTGCGCACTTCAAGCGGGTCTTTGCCAACTGCTCTGGCGATGTCGTCCACCATGTATTCCGCAATCGTCATACCCTGAGGACCGCCAAAACCACGAAATGCGGTGTTGCTCACTGTGTGCGTTTTGCAGCGATGTCCAACCACTTGACAATCACCTAAATCATAAGCGTTATCACTATGGAACATGGCGCGATCGACAATAGCATCCGATAAGTCAGGGCTATAACCACATTTACCCGCAACCATAATATCCGTGGCTAAAATTTTGCCGGATTCGTCAAAGGCTACACGATATTGATTTAAAAAGTCGTGCCGCTTACCAGTCATGACCATGTCGTCTTGGCGTGGTAAGCGAAGCTTCACTGGACGCTTTAATTTGTTAGCCGCAACAGAGGCCATACACGCCCACGGAGCCGCCTGGGTTTCTTTACCGCCAAAGCCTCCACCCATACGACGCACTTCAACACTGATATAATTCATAGGTAGATCTAGTACTTCAGCAACCAGTTTTTGTACTTCAGTTGGATGCTGAGAACTTGTATAGACCTTCATGCCTTTGTCTTCGGTAGGCACGACATAGCTCACTTGCCCTTCAAGATAAAAGTGTTCTTGGCCTTTTACATATACCGTATTTTCTAAACGGTTTGGCGCTTTGTTGTAAGCAGTTTGAAAATCCCCTTTTTGCATGGAGTGGCTCGGGCGAACAAAAAAGTTTTGCTCTAACGCTTGTTCAATTTCCAGTACAGATGGCAAAACTTCGTATTCTACTTCAGCCAACTTAGTTGCGCGCTTTGCCTGCGCTAGAGATTGAGCGACAACTGCAAACAAAGGCTGCCCAACATACTCAACTTTTTTATCTGCAAAAAGAGGGTCACCTTTGAATACTGGACCAATATCGGCTTCACCGGGCACGTCATCTAACGTAATGACATCCACCACCCCTTGAGCTTGGAAGACCTTAGTTAAATCCATGGACACAATATTGGCATGGGCCTCGGTGCTTTGCGCAACCGCCATATGCAGTGTGCCTGCTAACTCTGGCATATCATCTACATAAACCGCTTCACCTGTTACGTGTTTCTCGGCACTTTCATGGGCTAAAGACTTTCCACTTTTGCCCTTGGCTGGACGCTTGCGACGCTGCTCATACGGTTCTAATCGACTGGATATAAAACTCATAGCGCCGCTCCTGTTAATTCTAATCCCATTTTAATGATTAAATTCGTGGCAACATCCAATCGATACTGTGCTGTTGCACGAACATCCGACATTGGCGAAAAACTGTCACTAATTTTTTCTGCAGCGACTTCAAAAGAACTCAAAGCAAACGATTTACCTTGTAAGGCTTGCTCAACCTCTACGCAACGACGTGGAATCGCATCCATACCACCAAAAGCAACTTTCGCTGTTTCTATTTCATCGCCTTTGGTGGTTATTTTTGCCGCCATGAGCACCGAACTAATATCATCGTCTTTGCGCTTGCTGACTTTGAAAGTGACAAAGTGCTCATTTGCGTTAAGTTTGGGAACTTCAATAGAGGCTAGGTATTCACCTTTTTCTAGAGCAGTTTGCTTATAACCTTGAAAGAAATCATCAATTGCAATGTTTCTAGGACCATTTACACCATCAACTTTTAGCACTGCCTGTAATGCTAAAAAAACTGGGGGGGTATCGCCAATTGGTGAAGCGTTGGCAATATTCCCCCCAAGAGTGCCCAAATTACGAATTTGCGTAGCCGCAATTCGTTTATTGAGTTGGGCCATTGAAGGAAACTCGGATTCAAAGAGTGATTGAGCTTGGTTGTAAGTAACCATTGCGCCGATTTCTATTGTGCGCTTGCTTTGCTGAATCTCAGACATCTGCGCTATGCGATGCAAACAAATAATATGATCAAACTGTTTATAGGCTTGGGTTAATTCCAACCCCAAATCTGTCCCACCCGCCCAAAGAGTTGCATCGGGGTACTGCTTCAATAACTGATTTAAGGCTTCCAATGTTTCGGGGATGAAAACCCTTTCATTGAGACTAACAATTGATTCGCGAGTTGGTTCTACAGGATCAAAAATTTTTACGCCCGAATCAAGCTCAGCTATCCTCGCGTCTTTAGGAACTTGATACTGCTGCATTTTCATAGCAGCTTCGATAATAGGGCGATAGCCCGTGCAACGACATAGATTGCCGGCTAGTTCTTCGGTTATCTCTTCTTCAGATAGTGCGACGTCATTTTCATGATTATGATGCATGGCCGCCATGGAGTGAACAAAGCCTGGTGTGCAAAAACCACATTGAGAACCATGGCACTCAATCATCGCTTTTTGCGCTGGGTGCAAATCTGACTGGCTAGACAAGGTAGGTAAGGTATAAACGGCACGTTTATGCATGCTGGCCAAGAGCGTGATGCAACTATTGATGGGTTGTAATGCTAAACGGCCGTCAGAGGCTTCTTTACCATCCTCAATCATGAGAACAGTACAGGCGCCGCAATCACCACTGGCACAGCCTTCTTTTATTTCATTCTGCCCTTCAATGGTGCGCAAGTAACCCAAAAGGGTCATATTTGGGTCGATTTGTGACACCTGCTGCCATTTGCCATTAATATTTATTTCTATCACGTTGGCCTCTAACCTTGCTAAATCCGCAGGAGATGGGCCTCTAAGCGCTTTTAAAATTATCGCTTAGCCATCGCCTATATTTCATCTCACCAGCACGCTGCAATAATCTGACCAATTAGTCAGCTTTTCAAGTGTTTTTTTCGCATATCGCTATTTAGCAACAGAATGGCAACTTTTGGCCGATATATTGCATTGGTTCACCTCAATATTTTCTGTCCATATGGTCAGTTTAATATTTACCCTATAGCTTTGAGTATAAATCCAAGTACTTTGCTTTTGATTTGTATAAAAGAAATTAGACTAATAGCGTTATTTATTAAGGGTTAAGCCTCTTAACAAAACGCGCCTAACCCCATTAAAAAGTGAATGAAAGGATTTATCCACTAAACGAAAAAGGGCATAATCCCTTTGACCTGATGGACAGTTTTTAGAATGGAATCAAGGTCCTAAGAAAAAAACCTAGCCTCATTGGAGATATAAATGAAAAAAACAATCCTAACGCTTGCTGCTGCTTCCGCATTTACTATGAATGCACAAGCTGAACAATACTGGGCAGATAACAGTGTTTCCGTTCTATATAGCGACCAGTACGAATTCAACGAAGATGAAGCAACGACGACAATGACTCTTGAGCATGTTTCCGGTCATAGCTGGGGTGATCTTTTCTATTTTGTAGACCGTCATAATGGTGGTGACTATAAAGAGACTTACGGTGAGTTCAGCCCAAATATCAAACTAACAAGCATTGATGACAGCTTAGTTTCATCTGTGAAGTTGGCATACACATACGAATTTGGCACATTCCAAACTGGTGACTTTAACCCAGGAAACCCTAGCTTTCATTCTGCGTTTGATAATCACCTGCTGGGCTTAGGCGCAGACTTAAAAGTGCCTGGAATGGATTTTACATCCGTTTATCTTTATCGCGCATTCAATGACAGTTCAGATAGCGACGATAATCAAATCACTTTGGTTTATGGATACTCTAACGGAAACCTGATTATTGACGGCTTCTTAGATTACTCATTCGGTAATGAAAATGACTCTGTTGAAGATGAAATGAACTTCACTCCTCAAATCACGTACAACGTTGGTCCAGCTCTTGGCTTAAAAAACAAGTTAAAAGTTGGTGTTGAATACTCTTATTGGACAAACCAATTCGGTATCGACGGTCAAGATCAAAACGCTGTTAGCTTATTGGTAAAAGCTCACCTGTAATACTTGTAAAAACGACGCACTCTAGTGCGTCGTTTTTTATTACCCCCAAGTCACTTCACTTCTTCCATCACCACTAAAACGTATTGCTCTACTAATTGTTTATATAACAAACACTTATTGCTATAATGCAGTTTTTCTTTTTATTCATTAGGACTTAGCTATCGTGAGTACAGAGCAGGAAATGGATAAGCCCAAAGTGGGCCGCATTCGTGAACGCAATAGCCAACAGATCATTCAAGCCGCTCAAGAAGAGTTTGTTTTGCATGGTTTCAAAGGCACAAGCATGCAATCCATTGCTGATCGTGCTGGCTTACCAAAAGCGAATATTCACTACTACTTCAAGAATAAAGAAAACCTTTATAACGCTGTTTTAGAAGACATTATCGAAGATTGGAACGTTGTACTCTCTGATATGGACGAAAACAGCGACCCCAAAGAGGTGCTGACTAATTTTATTCGTAATAAGATGCAGCTTTCCTATAAAAAACCTAAAGCATCTAAAATCTTTGCCATGGAGATTATTCAGGGCGCACCGCATATTAAAGAGTACATTAGTAAAGAATTACGCATTTGGGTTAAAGAACGTGTGCAAATAATGCAAAGTTGGATTGATCAGGGAAAGATGCGCGCTGTTGATCCGATGCACTTAATTTTTATGATTTGGGCAACAACTCAGCACTACGCAGATTTCAACACTCAAATTCTAGAAGTCATGAACCGACGCGAATATGATGATGAGGAAATCGAGCGAATTACTGAATTTTTAACCACCATGATTTTAAATGGTCTTGATATTCAATAAACGCTCGATCATCAATTCAAAGCACTAAATTCCGGGTTGTGTCATTTTTAGCGGGTCTAGTGCTTGTTCTAATTCATGCTTAGATAGATCCGTCATTTCCAACGCGACGTCAATTAATGCTCGCTTCTCAGATAATGCCTTCTTTGCTACTTTTGCCGCCAAGTCATAACCAATTAATGGATTAAGCGCCGTAACCAAAATTGGATTTTTATCTAGACTTTCTTCGACATGCTGTTTATTAACCTGTATATGTTGTACGCTGAATTCTCTAAGATGATCACACCCATTACTTAATAATCGAATAGCCTCAAGCAAGTTATGAGCAAGCAACGGCTGCATGACATTCAATTCAAACTGACTGCTTGCTGCTGCCATAGTATTTGCACTATCAAAACCGACCACCTGACTACAGACCATCGCCATAGCCTCTTCCATCACTGGGTTTACTTTAGCAGGCATGATAGAAGATCCAGGCTGTAACGCTTTTAGTTGAATTTCTCCCAAGCCATTATTGGGTCCTGAATTCATCCAACGTAAGTCGTTGCATAGTTTGTAAAGCGCCATGGCTACAGACTTTAGTTGACCACTTAACTCTAACGGCACATCAGCGGTTCCCTGTGCTGCAATATGATTTTTCGTTTCAGTAAAATGCATTCCTGTCTTTTTGCCGATTGCGTGTGCTACTTTGCTAGCAAAGGCAGGATGCCTGTTTACACCGCTTCCTACTGCTGTCCCACCTTGAGGCAGAGCGCACAAGCGCGGCAGTGTTTGTACTAGACGCTCCGTGCATTGTTCTAGTTGGCTAGCATACGCTTGAAACACTTGTTCAAAAGTTACAGGCATCGCATCCATCAAATGCGTACGGCCAGTTTTTACTATCCCACTAAACTCCTGTGCTTTTTCTAACAAACTGGCCTGCATCGCTTCTAACGCTGGTAATAAACGACGTTCTGTTTGTAAGGCTGTGGAAATTCGAATCGCCGTAGGTATGACATCGTTAGAACTTTGCCCAAAATTCACATGATTATTTGGATGAATTCGTTTTTCACCTAATATGTCATTGGCTAATTTCGCAATGACCTCATTCACATTCATATTAGTGGATGTACCTGAACCGGTTTGATAAACATCGACAGGGAATTGATCCAAATACTCTCGCCGAAGTATGAGCTCGCATGCTTGTTTTATTGCTTCGGCATCCTCTCGCTCTAGCGCACCTAACTCAGCATTTACATCGGCAGCCGCATACTTAACTAAAGCCACAGCTTCAAGGAATTCATTTGTAAACCCCTGTCCGCTAATCTGAAAGTTATTAACCGCTCGCTGAGTTTGCGCTCCATAAAGCGCATTAGCTGGGACTTCTACCTCTCCCATTGAATCAAATTCAATCCGGTATTCTTGTGTCACGATGAACCTCCAGTAGCAAAAAACATCAGTCGGTTTTCTTGATAAAAACGAAAAGCTAACATAACTATAGAAGAAGTTATAAACTCACACTATGAATCCATCCAAGTAATTTCAAGGACATTGCATGCGTTCTTTAACGGGTATACCTCTCATTTGCTTACTTCTTAGCCAAGGCACAATTATTATCAGCTATTTAATATCAATTCAATTTGATCGACCGAAAGTTGAAACCTGTAACCCATTCCTACAAGGATGCTTAAATATCACCGATGCGGGTATTTACGGCCTTGAAGGGTTTGTCTTTCGTGGAGGAATGATTGCAGCATGTGCTTTTTTCATCGTCTGGTGGCTAATGAATCATGACTTTAGTCTGGGATTACCCAAGTGGTTCAATCGCCTGAAAACTGCAATGGGTATCTTAGGTTCAATTCTACTTATTGGTTCAACCGCCGTCTTGATTCCACCACGATCTGCCATCCCATGGGATGAGCATATATTCTTTGCCACTTTCTTTTTTCTTATCACCTTTGTCGCCCAAGCCCTAGATCTTGCTGGCCACTATTTATTTAGGGCAGAAAAACAAGTCTTAACTGTACCTCTGAAAATAAAGTGGATCTGTGTGCTTATGCAAGGAATAATGATAGCCAGCGTTTTCGTTTTACGAGAACTAGATACCGGTGACTGGATTGGCAATGCTATTGAATGGTGGCTAGCATTACTGATCGGAATCTATTACGCCTCCAACCATGGTGAGTGGAAGCGTAAACTTCGAATTAGTCAATGAAACTCAAAACGTATTCTAGATTAATGACTAGTGCGCAGGCAAAAACGCACCAAAGCCTTTTTGCTTGCCTAGATTTTCACTGATCTGCTCGTTTTCAACCGCCAGCTTACCATTGATTACAACATGCTTTACCAAGCCAGGATTTCGATTTACTAACCTATCAAGACCAAAGTTCTCCATTTCGTCCCAGCTAACTTGCTCTAAGTTTTGATCAAACCCTGTTGGATCGATGACAACTACATCTGCACGATCACCTTCATGAATGCGACCTGCATCAACGTTAAACCAGTTAGCTTGATCTCCTGTCATGCGATGAACCGCTTGTTCCATGGTCATAATCGATTTTCCTTTTCCCTCTTGTTCCTCATCCAAACTTTCTTTAACTAACTTCAACATTCGTAGCGGTAAATTATAGAATGCCATGTTGCGAATATGAGCACCGGCATCACTAAACGTAATCAAGGATTTTTTATCTTTAACCATGTTCTTTAGAACATGCTTACGATGATTGCCTACCGTTGTATACCAACGTAGCTTGGTTCCATATTCCACGACTAAATCCAAAAATAAGTCCACCACATGAACATTACGTTTTTTCGCAACCTCTTCAAAATTTTTACCTACAATCGTTTGATCGGGGCAATCAAGAATAATGGCATCACCAAAATCCCTTTGCCAAACTCGAGGACTGAGTTTTTCGCCATAAAATTTACGGAATTGGCGGCGATAACTTTCGTCTTTCAAAAGCGAATTACGCTGCACCTGGTTTTTTAAATCTAGAGCCATCTCACCAGCACCAAATTCCTCGAAGAAAACCACATCAATTCCATCAGCATAAACAGTGAACGGAGTTGGTAGTACTTGCCAGCGAAAATCCCCACCAAAAAAATTGGCCACTTTTGCTGCGAGATTAGTAAGCTGTGTCAAATAAGCACTGCCCTTTAAATCCATACGACTAATGAGAGTTGTTTTTAAGCGCTTTTTGAAGATACCGATACATTCACGCATATACTCGTTAATCTGTAAGGCGTTGGCTGCATTTGGAGCCCCTTGATGCACTCGATCATAGCGTCTTAATAAATTGTTTAGGCGAGAGACCTCTTTCCAATGAGCGTAAGTGCTAGGTAGACTCTTTGACCACTCACGATCGCCATCCACTTTGTCCCACTTGAGGCACATAGTAGATAAACCCAAGAAGCCATTTTGTAGGGCTTCATCTAACAGACCTTCCATTTTTTTCATTTCAGTTTCTGTTGGTTTTATGGCGCGATCTGTGGCTCGACTCAATCCCATAACAGCTGTGCGTAAATCACTGTGACCGAGAAAGCTCATGACGTTGGGACCCAGAGGCAAGGTCTCGACAAATTCCAGCCATTGTTTGGGAGTAGACCAGGTTTTCTTTTTTTGTAGAATTGGCAAGACTTTTTCTCTAGGAACCGTTTCTACTCGAGTAAAAATATCAGACGCATCTTCGGCATCACTACACACCATACTCAGCGAGCAGCTTCCTACTAAAACGGTTGTGACGCCATGGCGCACTGATTCTGACAAACTTGGGCTAACCATTAACTCACTATCATAATGCGTATGGGTATCAATAAAACCTGGCATAACCCATTGGTTTTTCGCATCGATCACATTACGGCAGCCATTCTCATCTAATGATTCGCTACAGACTTGGCTAATTCGGCCATCTCTAATGCCAATGTTTTTAATACTTGATGCCGCACCGGTCCCATCAAAATAGCGACCATTTTTAATGATGATGTCAAAAGCCATGGCTCTCTCCGTTTTTCATTATTATTGTGTAAATCAAAGAGTAATAAGATTGACGTAAAGGTTCTTGTTAATTGGCGACAAGTAGTACAGTATTGTTTGGGTCGCATCGTTCGCTTGTTTCTTAAAGACAATTAATAACAATAATTATCATGAAATATTTTATCCGCAGTGGTTCCTTGCAAAGTTTCTCACGCTTAGTGAAGTCATTAGGCGGTGACAGCGAAACACTACTCACGCAGTGCAACCTGACTCAAGATGACTTACGGCAGCATGAACATCGTATTGAGTTTGAATCTATGGTTAAGCTGTTAGATTTATCTGCTACTGAATTAAAAACACCGGATTTCGCGTTGAGACTGGCAAAGCTGCAGGGAATTCAAGCCCTAGGCCCATTGGGGTTACTCATACAAAATAGTGCCACTGTTCGCGATGCACTTTTAGCGGCACAACGTTACATGGCGATACATAGCCAAGGCGAATATTGGCGATTGGATGAAGAGGATGAGCTTGCCTATATTGAGCGTTATGAAGCATTTCATGGCTTGAGCTACGCACGACAATATAAAGAACTCTCGTTTGGAGTCTGCTTACGCTTGGCCAAAAGTCTTATGGGCGAAGATATCGAACCAAGATGCTTGGAGTTCGCTCATGCACCGATTTCTGACCCTCAAATTTATCGCAATCATTTCAATTGTCAGGTCTTGTTCAATCAAGAACATGATCGCCTTGTGGTACCCAAAGCGCTACTAGATCGCCCCATACCAGAAGCCAGTGAAGCTGAATACGCCCAAGTAGAGCAATATTTGCAGGCAATGATCCAACCTTTTGAGGGGGACCTGGAACGGCAAGTTCAAACCTTAATTCTTCAAACTCTCGGACTGAAAGAGCATAGCATTGAGAATATTGGTGCCATGCTGGGTTTACACAAGCGTACGCTCCAGCGTCGCTTAAAAGACCAATCTCTCAATTTTAAAGAGATTTTGAACGATGTCCGCGTACGAACGGCCTGTTGGCAGCTAGAATCCAGCAATATGGATATGACATTGCTATCTGAAATGCTGGGATACAGTGATGTCAGTGCCTTCTCAAGGGCATTTAAAACTCGCATGGGCATCTCGCCGCTGAAATGGCGAAAGACTCAAAAAAACAAATCGCAAATGCATTGACAATCATTCTCATTATCACTACTATGCAATCCAGAGTTACCGTTAATGAGATTATTCGTCTATGTACGTATGTGTTTGCAAAGGCATTACTGATAGCCAGATCCAAGAAGCTTTGGACAATGGTGCCGATTACAAGCAGATCCGCCAGCAGCTGGGTGTCGCCCAGGACTGTGGACAATGTGGTAATCTGTGCAAACAAATGGTCCGTGAACATCGTGATCAATCACTGTTTTACGAGGCATCAGCCGCGTAACGAAAAAAAGCGCCAATGGCGCTTTTTTTATGTCTGACTATTCTAACCCCCGTCCTATGTCGCTTTGAAGCGGCGTCCGAACAACAAAAAGCCCAGAATGAGAAGCCATATGGGGGACCAGCCGCCATATCCACTACCGCTTTTTTTACTAGGCTCTGTTGCTACTGTTGGTTTTTGAATACCTAATTGTCCAACACTGGTTTGCAATATTGGCACTGTCTCCACGCCCATTGGAACGTAAGCATCACTACTTAGTTGTCTACATTCTCCGTTCTCACAGACTCGAAAATTACTTACTTGCGCAGCATCAAGGCCTTGGCTAACAGCCTCATTTTTAGCATACACAAATAACACATGATTCTGCCCTGGACTCAAAGGGACATCTAAGGTTTGCCACACTCCAGACCCTCTTGCTACGAAGACTTCGTTCACAAAAACATATAATTCATCAAACGTTTCAGATTCAGCCCGTGCATCAAATCGCAAAACGCTGTTTGCAAAAGCCCCTCCATCAACATAGGTCAACATGACAGATCTTTGATTGTGAGTAATCGGGCCTGATTGCATCACCCAGGTATTGCGTTCACTGCTGTAGTTTAAGAACCAAGGCTGACTGTGTTCAGTCGCTTCATCAGTGCCCGAAAACACAGGCCAGTCGACGCCTAGGGCCGATTCGGTTTCAAGTTGCGGCCATGATGGCTGGTTGGCTTGCTCGCCGTACAATACCTTTGAATTAACCGAGTATTCGAATTGATCTGAACTCATCTTATCGGTGGTAATAAATAAACGACTGGAATGCTCGCCTATGTAAGACCCCAAAGCCTTTATAGTGAAATTCAGAGAGCCTTCTGCATTGGCAGGTACTGTCTTACCTATTAACTGGGAAGCTTTAGATGGAAGTTCAAATTTTTCAGTATCCTCCATCCAAACGTCGTTAACAACAACGTCAGTATCACTGAAATTAACCAGTGCGTAGTTTTCGATTTTCACCCGACCTAAACCAACGAAACCTATTTTGTTAATACCTGTTACGATCAGTCCACTCTGGCGATCATTAATCCATTCAAGAAACGCATTGACCTCTGTATAACCACCTGCAAAGCCAATCTTGCCACATTCTACTCCCCAACTAACAAGCCCAACTAATTTTGGCGTACCATTATCATCATAAAAAAGAGGCCCACCACTATCGCCTTGGCACGAGTCCTTTTGCCCAAGTTCAACCTGCGTCTGCTCTGGGGTCTGCGCACATAAAACCTTTTGCCAATAACTGTCAGATTGCCCAAGAATTGTCTTGCACTCACTATCACTCAAAACCTTGAGATCAACCTCATGCAACTCATTCGGGCTACTTGTGCTATCTCCAGATACGGTTAAGCCCCATCCAGCCACACTCACAGGCAGGTCTTCGGCTGGTGCTTGGTCTAAATACTCAATGGGATTTAATCCCTCCACTCCTCCATCTTCGGCTATATGCAGAAGTGCAATATCATTCTCAAAATAGGAATTTTCCCCGCCATAGCCCTCATGAATGGCGAACCAATCCACAGTATAATTTGACTCTCTTGACCTACGATCAGTTTGTCCTATCACCAAATTCAATTTATCCACTTGGTCAAGTGTTACACCGTCGAGACAATGTGCAGCGGTCAGCACCCAATGCGTATGAACTAAAACTCCACCACAAAAATGACTACTCGGATTATTTTTAAACTGCAGGCTCACCATCCACGAATACGGTGTTGAAACGGGTTCACCACCGATGATTCTCGCAGTCGCCCCCTCGTATTGGTATGTAGATGCCATAGACATGGCCCCTGATAGCAAAGAGCCAATAATTATTAGAATCCCAACTAAACGCAAAATTAGACCCATTATTTCCGAATTTGAATTTTTTCAAGTATATGCACTGAGTCACACTCTGTCTGTGAAGTACTCTATTTATTTCTACGATATTTATGCCTGTTCAGTTTTACTCTTTCACACTCATCAAATTGAAGTTCCCTGCGCTGCAAGCGAGCAATTTAGAGCTATGCTTATATAAATCATTTTATTTCGGACGATCGAATGCAGTATCTCGTTGTTTTAATGACCTTTTTATTTCTAGTAGCGTGCGGCGCGCTGGATGATAGCGATGATGGTTCGTCTACTGGAACAACAGACCTCGATGGCCTATGGATCGGTACAACATCAGAATACGTCGGCAGTACGACTACTGCTACCGAATTCGATACCATCGTTCTATTCAATAACCAGAATGTCTATTTACTTCGCACTGATGAAGCACAAATAGGTAGTTATGAAATAACAAGCAATGGCGCATCTGATTGGGACCTTGAATTATTTCCTTATGCAAATCCTGACGTGGACAACAACTTTTTTGTCGGAACACGCAATGCTGATCGCTTTCAAGTGGATGGACTGTTCGCATCCGATACCCGCTTAGTCTTGAATTATGACAACACCAACCGCAGAGGTACTGCTATTTTGGATCTCGACACAGCTCAAGCCAACGATCTTAATGTGAAACGTGTTCAGGGAGAGTGGTCGACTACAGATTCCATTATGTATATCAATCAAGAAGGTGGTTTCATTGGCAACATCCAAGGCTGTCAATGGGAAGGCAGTTTGAGTGAGAATACAGGCTCAACATTGAACGTTTCTATTGTCCGTCGCAACTGCAGTGAATTTAACCCCGTTGTCAGCAGGCCGTCACAAGGATTTGCCGTGCTAGACGGTACTGGAAGTCTTCACTTCATGGCTGAACAAGACAATAGCTTTCTTTGGATGAAATTCACACCATCAACGGCAGCTCCAACACCTGATACTGGTGATGGAGCTGCCGATGATGGGGGCGACGACGGCGGTGATGAAGCGGCTGACCCAGCAGCCTAAAAAGGTTATCTAGAAAATACTAAAAACGAGAACGATCCAGCAAACCAACAAGACAATTGCGGACATCGCAAAAACAAGCATTCTGTGAAGCGTATTGTTATAAGTCACATGTATACACGTGTGAACAACTCGTAATACCACAAACAACCAAGCTAACATGGTTACTAATGTGTCTTGTATGTTGAGGGCTAATGCGGTTAGCACCAACACATAAAACAGAATAGGTAACTCTAATAAGTTAGCGTAATTGCGATTTATTTGAGTCAACCAAGCAGGTTCATCATATCCGCTCATTACTCGATAATATTTGGGGTTAACCATTCTCTTTCTGATCGCAATTAATCGAGAAATACCGACAGAAAAGCTAACCGTAAAAGTCAGCGCTAACATGGCTAGTAAAGGGAAAATTAATTCCATTGAAACATCCTTATTTAATTATTCAAACAAGCGTATGAATACCATCTAAGTAAGAAAAAGAGAAGTATTTACACTGTTCCATTTTGCGCCTTAATAGTTTCAGAATGCTGTTGAGACTCCTGATAGTTCTTGAATAGCGCCATAACTTGCTTACCTTTTTTTGGACCGAGCATACACATACTCGTCATAACACCACCCATCAATGCCCCTCCGACACCCGCAGTCATGACATCAGCGCCTGTCATATATAAGTTTTTAACGGGCATTTGCGGATGTAAACAACTTTGCTTAAAGCGATCCACATAATGGTTTAGCCCGTAGATTTCGCCACGTTCGTTTAATTGGTAGAACTGAGTTGATAGCGGCGTAGATAACTCGTAATAATCTAATGCCTCTTTCAATTGCGGCAAGCGCTCAAATAAGATGGCTAGCAGACGCTGACATAACGCTTCTTTCTTCGCCTCATAGTCGTCTCCACGTTGCTGCCAAGTAGTACCGTCCCATGCATCATAATCTTCCATATTGGCAATGGTAACGATCTCTACGGTACTTTTGCCTGGATATCGATTTTCCCAATCAGGATCCTTGCTCGACGGAAAAGATACGTAAACCAAAGGTAAATCGTCACTCTTGCCAGCTAAATAATTATCTAGGTTTTGTTCGTGACGACCGTCTGGGTAAATCCATAGGTTGGTTGTATTGATACCCAAGTCTTTCGCAGTACCTTTAAATCCAGCATAAAGGCAATGAGTCGCTGCCGAGCGCTCAATACTTGGTTCAGATAACCACTGCTTAACATTCAATTTCTGCTGTGTTTGGCTCGGAAGTAAACGATTCACCGTGTTCATAAAGCCAATATTACTAATTACATTATCGGCTCGTAACTCATCCCCGTTGTCCATTTTAACGCCGACACAACGATTATTTTCTATTAGTAGCTTGTCTACCTCAGCATAGGTAAACACTTCACCACCAGATGCTTGAATAGTAGGAATAATGGTTCGAGCAATACTTGATGCACCGCCCACAGGATAGGCACCGCCAGCTAAATAATGTTTCGCAATCAATGCGTGCATCATGAACGCTGCGTCTCTCGGAGTTTGACCGTAATCGCCCCACTGCCCTGTCAATACGCTTATTAGTTCTTGATTACTAGTAAGCCCTTCCAGTACTTGGCGAGTGGATTGAAAAAATGCCTTATCCACCAAGAATGGGCGAACCGTGTTGTAGAGACGCCCCATCCATCGCGGCATCGCTTGTGCGGCAAAAAATTTGGGAGTTTGTGAGCTGATTTTACGGACCAAGGCCACATACTGCTCAATAGCCTCGCGCTCTTGTGGAAAATGTTTACTTAATTCGTTGACGAAATTTTCACGACCTGCAATAAAATCAAACTCTTTATCGCCAAGGATGATTTTATCGTAAACAGGATCCATTGGGGCCCATAGCAAACGGCCTTGTGAAATCGTATCGAAAATGCGTTTAAGCGTGCTGGGTTTGTGTACCTCACCGATATAATGTACACCTACGTCCCATTCATATCCCTCGCGTTCATAAGCATGCGTGAAACCACCTGCGGTATAGTGCTGTTCTAAAACGCAAACCTTTTGCCCTAGTAAGGAGAGGATCGCAGCAGTGCTTAAACCTCCCATACCAGAGCCAATGACGATGGCATCGTAATGATCTTCGGCACGACCAGTGCGATAACGCTTCCCTGTTCTGACTTTCACTTTCGACATGGCTATCCCCTTTTTGCGTTGTTATTTTTATATGCAATTTGTTGCATATAAAATTAGCACCCTATCTAGCCATATGCAACAAATTGCATATAACTAATTTGAGCAATAGAATAAAGACACATTCATATCGAAGCTCACCATGTCACTGAAACACGCAATATTAACTTTATTAGAAACCGAGGAAGGTTCTGGCTACGACTTACTCAAGCGCTTTAAGTCTCGATTGGGGTATTTCTGGAATGCTAGTCACCAGCAGATCTACGCTCAGCTTAAAGCCATGCGTGAGCAAGGATTATTAGAATACGATGTGGAATCACAGCACGACCGTCCAGACCGCAAGGTATATCGCGTCACCGATAAGGGCCACAAGGCGCTACTCGACTGGATCGCTCAACCAGTCAAAATCGATAAGGTTAACGACGCGCTTTTAGTAAAACTCTATGCCGGCCACCTTACAGACAATACAAGTCTGCTGAATGAGGTACAGCAACACAAGCTAGTACACCAGCGCATGCTGCAAACGTTCTTAGATTTAGAGCAAGATTACCTAGCCTTATCTCCAGAACAAAAACCACAATACACTCTGCCATACCTAACGTTGCGCCGTGGGATTCTCGGTGAGCAAGCTTGGTTAGAGTGGGCCAGAGAGGTAGAAACCTTCCTAGCAAAAAATACCTAGATCATACGAACTAGTCGGTAAACGCCAAAAACAAACATTTGTTCTAATCAGCACTCCAAAGGTGACACGCTCGCCATCAAATTGGGCCAAAGCCATCACGATAATTTTTTTATTTTCGCGAAATCGGTAAGCTTCTACCAAAATAAGAATAAAGTAGTAGAAATCGGCCACCATGGAACACGATGCGTATTTGACCACACCGCGATTTATTAATCGTGGTGAAACAGGGATTCCAATATCCAATGTAAAACCACTACTGAAGTTCGCGCAGGCGGATGGTATTGATACGCAATCACTGTTATTGGAATGTGGAATTCAGGCCACTGAGTTTTGCTATCAAGATCGCTCTATTTTGCTATCGCAATACCTAGATCTAATACAGCGTATTCGTTTGGAAATAACCGACCCATGCTATGCGCTTAAACTTGGAGAGCAATTCTTCATTAATCATGATGGGGTTTTGGCCTGCCGCATAATGGCCAGTAATACTGTCGCTGAAGCCATGACGCTGCTCTGTCGTTATCAGGTGTTGTTCACTCAGATGTTTCAATTCCAGTTCAGTATTCACAAAGGTGTGGGCGTTTTTGAAGTCGGCCCTTCTCAAGCCCTAACCAATACCAATGAGCACGCCATTCAGCACTTCATCGAATACATTTATGGCGCCATTTTTAATCTAGGCAAATTCTGTCTAGGAACGGATCAAATTGATCTTGATTTCGAATTCACAGTGAATAAAGGGGAGTACGCAAGGCCCTTCAAACACTATTTTGGTAATCAGGTAACGTTTGCTAAAAAGAATAATCGCGTTTTGATTCCGGAAAAGACACTCAATTCTAAAATCATCTATGCCAATGTAGAGGCCGCAGAATACCACGAAAAGTTGTGCAAGCGCTTTTTAATGAAATATGAATCCGATGAGCTCATTATCAAACAAGTAAAGCAAGTCATACGCTCAATGTCGTTTAATCAAATCACCCTTGAACGTCTGGCCAACAAGTTGCATTTAAGTCCACGATCATTACGTAGACACTTGAAGAACGTTGGCGTCAGCTACAAAGCCTTATTTGAGACTGAACGAAAGCGACAAGCCATTAAGCAAGTTCAGCTCGGCAATATTGCTCTAGACAAACTCGCTGAAGAACTTGGCTACCAAAATACTTCAAGTTTCAGTCGAGCGTTTAAACGCTGGTTTGGCTTATCTCCGCAACAGTATAAAGATAATCACCAAACACTTCCGCGTCATGAGGAGCTCTTTTAGTAATCAGTCCTTTATAGAGCGAATTACTTTTGATTTTGGCCACAAATGTAAGACTCTTGGCCTATATGGTTATGGCTCAAATAAGCGTTATGGAAAATACTGAATAACAAAATGGAACAGCTAGATCCCTCGCAGGACGCGACACAATAATAAAGATAACAATTAACTCGCAAACGCTAATCAGCGTGACAATGAGGGCCCGACATGAAACAACCGACTTTTGTTTCTATATACAAGCGAGTGCTTGGCATCCTTGCCATCGCAACGAGCTTGGTATTCGCAAACATGGCATCTTCCGAAAACTGCTACATCATGGTTCATGGCCATGGTACGCAAGGCAATTATAAAAACGGCACCGATCAACCTGCTTTAGACTATTGGCGAAGTTCTCATTTTGACAGATATGCCGGTGCTGATTTTTTTGCGCACTTACTAGGACCAAATGACAATTATGCCATTGTCGGTTACGACAGCACCGATGCCAGTGGTTATCCATATTGGCGAAACGAAACCGCCGGTGAAATTGCCCGTCAAATGGTCGCCATCAAACAAGGCAACGGAGATGGCTACATTCATGAACAGGCAGGCACACAATGCAACTCTAGCGATGACTTCTGGGTAGTAAGCCACAGCCAGGGAGCACAGCAAATGATATTCATGTCCGGCAATGCTATTACAGGCTCGCCGTACTTTAATATTGCATTCGATGCAAACGGGAACTCTGTTTCTGTTGACTACCAATCAGCGTTTGAAAATATTCACGGTATTTTCACCTTAGGTGGAGCCATTGGAGGTACGGAAGGTGCTGACCGTTTATGTAACGGCAATTGGTTAGACTCACTGATTAACGCAGCATTTTTGGGTAAAGACTGTAACCCTAGTGTTGAGTGGTTGCAGACCAATGATACATACCTAGCACGAAACATGATCGGTACCAATTTGGCCGCACCTGTGTATGTAATGGGAGGGTATAAAAGTTTTCCTGGTGTCGAAGGTGCCAGTGCCGGCTTGCTTACTGGTGAAGACGACGGCTACATTAATCTTGCTTCGCAAATGTCTTGTGCGGGCTCACCAAAGCGAAATCTCTGGGATGACTTGAACCAATATAAAACCTTCTTCGGCATTGCCTATGGCAGCCCTAAGTTCCGCTGCAATAACGCTAACAAAGGTACGCCGCGTACATACAACATGGCTAGTGTTTACACTGATCATGATTCTGAACGCAATGGCGGCATAAGCTATCCAGATTATACCAACATTGAAAATGGCATGAGCTGTGGCAATGGTAAAAATATGGCCGCACGTATCGCTACTTGTACCGAACTTTAATTAAACCTAGAAGTAATACCGCCTTTTAGTGATACCTGTGAACGAAGCTTTGGCTCACGTTAATACGCGCAGGTATCACTTTTTTATTTTGGTCGCTGTATATGAAAAAAATAATTCTGATTGCAATTATTCCTCTAATATTGGTCGTAATTGGCAGTCAATATAAAGTTGACATTAAGACAAGCAGCACGCATCCGGAGCCAAACAATAAACCGTCAATTTTATATAAATCAAAGCCAGACTCGTTAATTACAATCAATCACACATCTGGCACGTCAATAGAAGTGCCTATAATGAACGAAACATCGCGCGCACAATCACATTTAGAAACACTACACCATAAAACAGATCTTCAAAAACGTGTATTAGAAGAAGCAAAACGCTTTCAACAACACCTTGCGACCAACACGCCCATTACTACTGAACGGCAAGACCCAATCACACAGCGCTACGCAGTGGATGAGCGCACCACACTGAATCCAGATAAAAAAGTGGGCATGACTATCTGGAGCGACGCCAAGTATTATCTGAAATCAGATATCGTAAATGTCTACGCTAGGTTAATGAACAAAGACCAACAACCCCAAGTTACTACTTTCTCTGCAGTATTATTACAGGGTCAACAGAGAACAATTACTAAAATAGAACTGGCCGATAACGATCAAGATAAGTTGTATCAAGGTACCATTGATCTAGCCCAATATGACGTATCTCCAGGTATTTATAATGTACAAGTGGTTAATCATGAGTACCAAGTTATTGACGATATCAGCTTCACGCTTTCACAACCTGACATTGAAGTAACTGGCGAAGAGCAATCGTTTATTAATGACAACGGAAACTTGCAATGGGACATCGAAGTGAATGTCAGCGAAGTTGGTCGCTATTATATTCAAGGATCACTTTATAGCCTTACGAGGGTAGCAATCTCATCCAGTCAAAACTCTTTTGAACTGTCTACGGGAAAACAAAATGTTTCATTGATATTTGATGGTGGACTGATTCAGGAATCACAAG
This sequence comes from Bermanella marisrubri, assembly GCF_012295615.1. Classification (NCBI taxonomy): domain Bacteria; kingdom Pseudomonadati; phylum Pseudomonadota; class Gammaproteobacteria; order Oceanospirillales; family Oceanospirillaceae; genus Bermanella; species Bermanella marisrubri. Next base: position 1,152,231 of record NZ_CP051183.1, on the reverse strand, counting down.
AGAACGGCCCCTATGTTATAAAAAAACTCAGCCTTGCCAAAGTAACCATGCCAATGCAAAGAGCGCCTTTACTGAAACCTGAATTCCAATCAGCATCGTATCGACTAGAAGAATTCAAATAATAAATCCCATAAAAAAGAGCCCGATGAAGTGAACACATCGGGCCCAAGGGTGCTATTTTTTATTTACGTTAATAACTAGCTTACTTTAATAAGGGGAAGTTGGGCTATAGAATTGAGTATTGCGTCCATCAATAGAAATCTCAATTTCATCACCATTATGCTGCAAAGTATTTAGGTTGATACTCTGACCAGACAATAGCTTCACACGGTTTACATTATTATAAATAACTGGAGATCCACACTGACCTTGCTGCAGATTGGAGCTTGTACCGTTATACAACACATAAATTTCATAGCTACCTACAACCGTGGCATTGCCATCGGCCTCAACAAATAACGAAGTACCCTCACTGGCTGCGATGACTTTATGATTGGTAGCCTGTCGCGCCAAGAATACCATTGAGCGTCCCATTCTATCGCGCTCGTAAAAATGGGTATCGGTAACTGTATTGGCTAATGCTGGAACAGAAAGCATTCCCTGAGAGAAATTCAAAGTTGAATGGCAGTAATTAGTAACGACCTCGCTAGAAACAGCACCGAGAATACCATCAGGGTCATACATTGTAGAACCCATAACTGCCATACCCGCAGACGTTCCACCGATGACACCACCTTTGTCGTATACATGTTGCAGTGCTGCTGAAAGCTTTGTATTTTCCCAAGCGTTTAAGTAAGCCGATTGATCACCGCCAGCCACAAAAACAAACTCTGCACTTTTAACTAACCATTCAACATAATCACTATTAGCAAGAGTACGTGAGTCGACAACCAAGGTGATCACTGAATCACTGGCCATTAAGCTAGCAAGGTAACTATTGTAACCATTGCTATCATCGGCACGTAACACTACGGTATCCATACTAGACCCAATATGATTAACAACGTTTTGAGAAAACGCGTTGTCAACATCTGAACCCCCACCCATCAATAATGAGGCACCATTACCCGCTATAAGGCCAGAAGGACATACATCATTAATATCACCCGTAACATACTCTGTTAAACCTGATGGTTTAGATGGAATAGCTCCATAACCACAACCATCGGTGCCACCTGTGTTACCGCCACCCGTATCACCACCAGAACCTTGAGGGAAATTGATGGTTAGGTCGTACCAGCCTGTCCCCGAATAGCGACTGACTTTTAAATAATATGTGCCCGCATTACTAACGCTGGTTGATCCTGTTTCTGGAATCTGACTCGTCGAACCACTTGCAATAGAGGATCCCGACGCAGGGTATAAATCCCAATCAAAGTCATCACGACTATCGTGATCCAAAGTCACTGAAATGGTTCCTGCTGACGTTACCTCGAAACTGAACCAATCCACATCACGACGATTACTGATGCTACCTTGCAATGTGGTTCCAGAACATATACCTGCAGTAGCATCGCGATCAGAATTATTGGAAGCAGTTTCTTCCGTGGTACACGCCATAGAAACGGTACTTGCCGCCAGAATCATTCCTGCCAAACTTATTTGTTTTAATTTTTTCATTTTGTTCTCCAAATTAAATTCAGCGGCTTTATCAGTTTTCATTTTTAGCCGTGAACCTAATCAGAGTAAAAAAGCAGTAGTTGTGCCAACGTAGCGATTTTTCTTGGACACAATAATTTAGAATTTTTTTCGGTTTAATAAAATTTCATGAAACTTTATTTTGTATCAAGTAAGGCTAACAAACTCTCGAAAATACATATGCACTATCTACACACATAAGAATTTAATCCGTTACAATTTGATGCAAATAAAACTTCATATTTTCGTCATAATGATTCAAAAAATGTCTGATTTTACGACTTTATAGATTAATTTTATCCTCCAAATAGCGGCACCTAACAAGACTATCTATCACAGGCGGTCAACTCGACCTCCTACATGCCCTCTTGCAAATCTCTCTTTTCGCCTTTATATTAGGTAATACTAATTTAGACATTTCGAATAAATATACCTTATGCTGAGCTAGACTCAAGTATAGGGTGGTAAAGGGTAGGATTTATGAAAACACTTCCTCGTATAGCCGTTACTTTGGCTGCCGTTTTAAGCAGTTTCACGAGTATTGGCCAAGATTATCAGGTAACGCTGGATAACTACCGAAACTGGTATAGCTTGGAAGCACGTATAGAGGCCGTTAACGAGGCTACTGTCAGCGCACAAACCAGTGGTCGCATTCAGAGCATTGCCTTCGACGTCAATGATTACGTTGAGCAAGGCACGATCATCATCGAACTACGCAACAAGCAGCAAAAGGCAGCCTTCGAACAGGCGCAAGCTGGATTATTACAGGCTCAAGCCGCTAATGACGACGCTAAAGCCCTGCTTAAACGCAGTGAACCCCTGCATGAGCAAGGTTCCATTAGCCAAGGGGAGTTCGACTCAATTAAAGCCAGAGCTGCCGCCGCTAGTGCGCAAGTCAAAGCCGCACGAGCACAACTGGAGCAAGCCAAAGAACAGCTAAGCTACACACAAATCAGAGCCCCCTACTCTGGTATCGTGAAGACCCGTCATGTTGAGGTAGGCGAAGCTGTGAATCCTGGCATGCCACTGATGACAGGGCTTTCTCTCGCTAAACTACGTGCCGTTGCCGATATCCCACAGCGTTTTTCGCCTCACTTGAGCGAGCAGAAAGATTTTAAAGTGGCATACCAACACAATTCAGAAGAAGCGCTACTCGATGCAGAAAAGGTGACCGTATTCCCTTATGCGGATCCAAATAGCCATAGTTTTCGCGTCCGTGTGGAGGTCAATAGTGAAGGCTCCCATCTATTCCCAGGGATGTGGGTCAAGCTTAAGGTCCCAATGGGTGAGAAACAAAGCCTACGTATTCCCGAACGCGCACTGATGCAAAAAGGTGACTTAAACAGTGTCTATGTAAAATTGGATAGCGGCTATATTTTACGTCAAGTACGCATTGGCCATCGCTATGGTGATCAGATCGAAGTGCTATCCGGATTGCGAGATGGTGAAACCATTTCTCTTAAGCCTTATGCCGTGATGGCGAATAAGGAGCTTTAACATGGGAATCAGTGGTCGCATTGCACAAACATTTCAAAATAACGCTATTACACCATTGCTGGCTTTGTTTGGTTTGCTACTGGGTTTCTTTGCTATTGCCGTCACACCAAAAGAAGAAGAACCGCAAATCGATGTCACCTTTGCCAACGTCTTCATTGCTTATCCAGGTGCCAGTGCAAAAGAAGTAGAAAGCTTAATCAGTACGCCCGCGGAGCAAGTGCTGAGTGAAATTCCGGGGGTGGATGAAATCTACAGTGTTTCGCGCTCTGGCATGTCGGTATTAACCGTCGCATTTGAAGTGGGTCTCGAACGAGAAACCGCTATCCTAAACTTATACAACCAAGTATATAGTCACGCCGATTGGCTACCGCAAAACCTAGGTGCAAGCCAGCCCCTCATTAAACCCATGGGGATTGATGATGTGCCCATTATGTCGCTGACGCTGCATAGTGACGATAAAACCGTATCGCAACGAGAGCTAACTGATCTTGCCCACTTGCTTGAAGTGGAACTCAAACGCATTCCCGGCACCCGGGATATATATACACAGGGACAACATCATGATGTTGTCAGTGTTCGTCTTGATCCTGTGCGTCTTAACGCTTATGGCATTACTTATGACGATGTAAGCAATACCCTACGCTCAAGTAATGCTGCGAGTCCGGCGCGCAACATTGCAAAAAATAATGAGCTAATTCAAATTCAAGCGGGTAATTTTCTAAGTGAACCCAGAGAAGTTGAAGAGCTCGTTGTCGGCATGAGTCAAAACGGCTCACCAATTTACTTAGCAGATGTTGCGAATATCGAACTTGGCATAGACACACCCGATGCACAGGTTTTTCACTTTAGTGAATCCCAAAAGCAAAGCCGTGCGGCCATGACCATTGCCATTGCCAAACAGCCAGGCACCAACGCGTTTGATATTACTCAAGCAATAGAAAAGCGCCTTGCTCAATTAAAAGGTGTCAGTATTCCTGACAATATCCATGTGGATGTCACCCGTAATTATGGCGATACCGCAAAAGCAAAAAGTGATCAGTTAATCGCTAAGTTATTATTTGCTACCGCTGCCGTGGTGCTGTTGGTATTGGCCACCATGAGCTGGCGTGAAGCCGTTATCGTCGGCGGTGCTATTTTTATCACGCTCGCGATTACCTTATTCGCAAGCTGGGCGTGGGGCTTTACCTTAAACCGTATTTCTCTATTCGCACTGATTTTTAGTATTGGTATCTTGGTGGACGATGCCATTGTGGTGGTGGAAAACATTCATCGTCATTTACATATGGGCGGTAAAAAAATTCTTGAAGCCATTCCACTGGCAGTGGATGAAGTCGGTGGGCCAACCATTCTTGCGACGTTTACCGTGATTGCTGCGCTCATGCCCATGGCATTTGTCTCTGGTTTAATGGGCCCATACATGAGCCCAATCCCGATCAATGCGAGCACGGGTATGTTAATCTCGTTAGTGATTGCCTTTGTGGTCACACCCTGGTTAAGCTACAAGCTATTAAAAAACCAAGACTTCGCCTCACACTCTGCTGATCATGATAAGGAGGATGAGCAGAGCAATAAAATTTACGATATTTTCAATCGTATTATGCGCCCATTGATCCAAGGGGAGAAAGCTGAGAAGAATCGTTTAAAAATGCTGGGGTTCGTCATCGGTTTAATACTGTTAGCCGTGACTCTACCTGTGATGAAACTGGTGGTACTAAAAATGCTGCCATTTGATAACAAGTCCGAATTCCAAGTCATCGTCGATATGCCCGAAGGTACCCCCATGGAAGAGACACTTGCTGTCTTGGAAGAGTTGGGCACCGAGCTGCAAAATGAATCCACCGTAAAAGACTATCAGGTTTATGCCGGTGTGAACGCTCCCATCAACTTTAATGGTTTAGTGCGTCAGTATTACCTGCGCAATGAACCGCATATGGGCGACATTCAAGTAAACCTTGTGGGCAAAGACGATCGCGATGAGCAAAGTCATGACATTGCTTTGCGTGTACGTCCTAAATTGCAAGCCATTGGTGCGCGCTACGACGCCAATGTCAAAGTAGTCGAAGTACCGCCCGGACCACCTGTAATGGCACCGATCGTGGCCGAGGTCTATGGTGCAAACTACGAGCAACAGCTGCAAACAGCCAAGCAATTGCGTAGTGTATTTGAATCCACCGTAGATATTATCGATGTGGACGATAGCATCGAAGCGGCGCAAGCAAAAACCTTAATTCGCATTGATCGACAAAAAGCGGCCCAGCAAGCAGTTCCTTATGGGTCTATTGTTGAGGTTTTGGACGCGGCATTGGCCGGCCATGATGTGAGCTACCTGCACAGTGAGCAAAAGAAATACGCCACACCGATTCGTATTGAGTTCGAAGAAGCCGACAAAGCCGACTGGCAGGCTTTATTGCAAACCCCAGTGCGCAATATGAAAGGCGAATTGATTCCTATATCGGAACTGGTGTATTTGGAACAATCCAGTATTGATCAAACCATTTATCACAAAAACCTTTTGCCAGTGGTCTTTGTCAACGCGGATATGGCCGGTGAATTAGATAGCCCTCTTTATGGCCTTTTCGATATGTCGTTCCAATTGGATGACAATGGTGAGCAAGATGAATTTTCACCTAAACAATATTTCATTAGCCAGCCAGAAGTGAGCCATGAACCTTCTATTAAGTGGGACGGTGAATGGCAAATTACCTATGAAACTTTTCGTGACATGGGCATTGCCTATGGCGTAGGCATGATTTTAATTTACTTGCTGGTAGTCGCTCAGTTTAAGAGCTACTTGGTGCCATTAATCATCATGGCCCCTATTCCACTCACTATTATTGGTGTCATGCCAGGTCATGCGTTATTGGGTGCTCAGTTCACGGCGACCAGTATGATCGGCATGATCGCTCTGGCAGGCATTATTGTGCGAAACTCCATTCTCCTAGTGGATTTCATTAATCAAGAACTGGATAAAGGAACCGACTTGGTGGAGGCCGCCATTCAAAGTGCCGCGGTGCGAACCAAGCCCATTCTATTAACGGGCATCGCGGCCATGACGGGTGCATTCTTCATTCTCACGGACCCGATATTCAATGGTCTGGCTATTAGCCTTATATTCGGCATTTTAATTAGCACCATCTTCACACTAGTACTGATTCCGATGCTGTATTATGTCTATCTGCGTAAACGTGTTTAGTTATCAATATAAATCTGTGAACAAATCAGAAGGAGGCGAATCATCGCCTCCTTTTCTTTTGGGTATAAGCACTGTTATTTATACAGCTGCTCATTCTAAAACTGTCACAATACACCTGATTGCCAACTCTGAAATCTGTCTATACTGATTAATGCAGGGCTGATGAAAGCCTGTAACAGGAGCTGTGATCATGATGTTTGCGCTACATACCCTATTTGCTCGTTATTATGCTTGGCAAGTTAAAAAGCAGTACCGCGCACGTCATTTTCAAGAGTGTCTGCGTTGCATTCAGCATCTAGAGTACTGGGATTGCCGCTATACGCAGCAACCACTTTATACTGGCTACCGCGCCATGTGTCACTATCAAACCGAGCAATGGGAAAATATAACGGCTGAAATTGAGCAAGCTTTGTTTGTTCTTCGTCGTTCTGCTCAAGAAGACAAGCAGTGTTTTTTATTGTGGCAAGAATTAAAAAGCCATCTAGCAGACTTACGCTACATTGAACGCCACCAATCAAACCTACGCAAAGTGGAAGGCCTTTAAAGTGCCTTTGCTTAACCTTTTAAAATAGGCCAATGGTCAATCAGTTGGCCTTTCCGATAGACCAATAAATCCCCAAACTGCAGCATCACTGATTCACTTTGCGTTGGTCGCAAGAACACATAATCATCCTGTTTGAGTTGCACGCTATCACTGCCATTAAGCATTTCTTGATTAGTGGAGCGTCCATATACTGGGTTGAGTTTGAGCCCCTTAGGTGACTCTGGCTTTGCCTTCCAATAACCGCCATAAATGAAAAAAGCTTGCTTTAAATTTGGGTCCCAGCTACTGAGTAGCTCCCCCATAAAATCAATTCCCGGAATCTCGGCTTGATCTAACTGCTTTATGACAGGGCTAGCGATATAACAGGCAGGCTCATGGTCTTGTAAACTAGCTAAATCAAAATCCGTTGGTTTCACCAAGCACGAACCAGCGCTTAACTCATTCATGGGCCATTGCCCTTGATTGTAGTATTGATAAGTAGGACTACCACCAGCGTTTAGCGTTAGATGTTGAATGCTTCGCTTTAAATGCTGTTCTGTTAATTGCACATAATGCTGATACTCAGCCATGGCTTTGTCGCGATGATCTAACACGTCACCTGGCACCTTTCCGATGTGGGGCTCGTAACCCATAAAACCAGAAAAATTTAATGTATCGCTGGTTTCGATCATATCTAGCATACTGATTAAATCGCTATCACGGGTTATCCCCCCACGGTGTAAACCCACATCCAGTTCGATATTGATTGCCATGGACAGTTTGTTACTCTCCGCAAATTCGCGGTATTGCTCTAAACGCTGAGGCGAATCCACTAGCCACTGAATTTGCTGTGCGGCCACAAAATCATTATGAATACCATCTTGATAAAAACGTTCTACAGCCTGTATCGGCATAGGCTTGCCCATCAAGATGTCCGCGTCAGGCAATCGCTTAGCAACCTGGCTTAAAAAGGGTTGGTGAAAGAGCATTAAGCGATTGGTATCCGCCGCTTTCATCACCACCTGTAATAACTCAATCGAAGGCAAGGACTTCGCCACTATTCGATAGTCAAAACGAGGTTTAATATGACCTGTTAACGTTTTCACGTTTTGCAATAACTGATCATAATCCACCAGCATTCGCGGTGTGCCAATACTCTGTTCTTTTAAAGCTTTAGATATCTCTTGAAAATAGGGTGAATGTCCGCCCTCTCCGTTATCCGAGGGTTTTATAAATGGCAAAGCAACTGCAGCAGCGGTACCAGACGATAGCAGCATAAACTGGCGTCGAGAAAGTTTCATTTTGGTTTCCCATTAAGCCGTAAACAAGGACTTTAAATACCGATTCATAAACTTTCCATTTGGGTCTAACGAACGGCGAACCTCTTTAAAATCATTCCAATGTTCGTAATGCTTGGCGAAATCTTGAGCTTCCATGGTATTAAATTTCCCCCAATGAGGGCGACCATGATATTTTCGGAAGATCGGCTCAACTGCTTTAAATAACGGTAAGTGATCCTCTTGGAAAAAACGATGCACTGCAATTGAAGCAGTCTCACGACCATTAAACGGACTTAGCCAAGCATCATCCTGTTTCACATAACGAACTTCAAATGGAAAGAAAACACGAGGAAATTGCGTCTCGACCAGCTTACGAATTTCTTCAAACGCCGGAACAAGGTTTTCGCGTGGCAAGTGATATTCCATTTCATTAAAACGCACATTACGCTCACTGGCATAGTTCTGCCAACTGGCCGCTACCGTGACTTCATCAGGCAAGGTTTTAATATACGTACCTAATACTAACTCTCGTAACGTAGAGCTCCAGCTCAATAAATCCCGAGCGGTTTTCAAATCATTTGCGCCATCATTTTGATCGATTTTTTCCGTCACCGACACTGGCTCTTCCGTCACGTTTTGCACGTCAATGAACCCCATTCCAGTGAATGGAATGTAATAGAACTCATAATTGCGGTTATTCGAGGCTAACTGTTCGGTATTTGCCAAGATGTCTTCAATGGACATCCAAGAAGTCTCGCGTTTTAAACGATAAGGCTTTTGATTTTGTAAAGTCACTTGGGTGACGATACCTAAACTACCAAGACCAACTTTAGCAGCCTGAAATACGTCAGCGTTTTTTGTAGACGAACACTCCAACGTTTCTCCAGTTGAAGTGACCAATTGCATAGATGTTATAAAACTCGATAAACATCCTAATGACTCACCGGTACCGTGTGTAGCGGTTGCTAAAGAGCCTGCAAGTGTCTGTTCATCAATATCAGGCATGTTTTGTAGCGCTTGATTTTCTGCTGCTAAAGGCTCGCCTATGTCACCTAAACGCGTACCAGCCCAAATAGTCGCCGTTGTATTCGCTTGATCAACACTGACGATGCCGTTCAAACGGCTAAGCGTAATCATAGTATCATTAGTTGGCACCAACGGACTGAAACTATGGCCTGCTCCTACTGCTCTAATATTTCCTCGAGTAGCTTGGATAATTTGACTTAATTCGGCCACAGATGTCGGCGCCAAACGATTTTCTGGATAACAAACTTGTGATCCTGACCAATTCCTCCAAGGCAGTGGTTTTGCATGGGCTTGCTGCGTAACAGGTAACGCCATTGCTGATCCCGCTAGAACCAAGTTTTGCAAGAATGAACGCCTTTTCATTACTCTGCTACTCCCATTGGCTGCGCCATAAAATCAATGAGTGCCACAAAGTCTTGTTCTTGGCACTCCATACACAAGCCAAACGGTGGCATACCACCTTTACCATTAATAATGTTTTGCAATAGTAGGTCTTTTCCGTATTGATTAAGCAAGTCATGCCAAGTGGAGGTATCACCGGTAAGTGGAGCCCCCGTGTCCTTTAATGTATGACAGTTTTTGCAGCTAGACTGATAAATTTGCTTCAAGTGAGGATCTTGAGGGCTATATTGCTTTGCTTGTTGTGCTAATAAAGAGCGGTCGGGATGTGAATCACACGCAGCAATGAATAGCGCTATAGCGATAAAAGTAAATATATTGGTATGCATGGCCATTTTCTTTTTTATTTTCTTTTTTTATTGTTATCTTTGTTAGCGCATGAACCAACAAAGGTCATCTTAATACTGTCAATATTCCCAATAATTTGGGCTTGGTTCAATTGTCAATTTGGCCACTTTAGACATCATTGTTTGTTAGGTAGCGATATTGGAATATGAATCTGAACACTAAAACCTTCCCCTGTAATGGGAAATAGGAGCCTACCATTGAGTGATCGATTAGTAAGGTTGTAAATCATGTATAGCCCCAATCCGATATGACCATCCGGTCCCTTTTTAGTGGTAAAGAAAGGCTGACCTAGATCTTTAGCGGTTTCTCTATCAACCCCCTTACCGTTGTCAGTTACCGTTAAACTGATTCGAGAATCGTCCAATATTTCTACTCTAATCCAGATGGTCGGTGTGTCTTTTTTGTCAGCCTCACTATGGGCTAACGCATTGTCAATAAGCTGGATCAAGATGGCGCTGATTGCGCGCTTATAACTATAAATGGTTAGCTTCTCTGGACCATCAACATACACACGCCAACCAGCCATTTTCCAACGTTGGCCTTCCACTGTTTGATTAATTGCATTCACTAAGTTGAAGTGACTAGCGACGAGACCTATGTGCTGCGAGGCCACTTCCCTGAAGCGTTTGACGACTCGGATCACTCGCCTCTGGTTGCGAGAGGTCAATTGCAGTGACTGACGACAAATCTCTAACAGCTGCTCATAATCTTCAATTGTGGCTATGCCTTGCTGCTTCTTAGCATATAAGCTATCTAAACCTTCTTGTATAAAACCCGTAGCAGCAACATTTGAGCCTAAGGGTGTATCAATCTCCTCGGCCATCCCCAATGAGAATCGCTCCATAATATTTAATCGTTCTTGATCCAAATCTCTTCGTAGCTCGTCAGCAATCTTCCGTTCTGTTACATCTTGGATAGAACCTTCGTAGGTATCCCCTTCCGGCCAGTAACGCATATTAATACTCAACCATCGTTGCTTTCCGACGATGTCCTTAATTTTTATTTCGACATCTTTCTGCACGCCCTCTTTTCGGGTATCTCTTACTCGATCCTGAAAATATGAAAAATCGGAAATTAAATATTTTCGAATGTCTTTTACTTGCTCCAACATTTCTCTGGGATGATCAAACCCAAATAAACGGGCACAAGCAAGATTGACACTGGTAAGTTGGTATTGGCTGTTACTCTGAAAGTGACCAATGGGAGCGTTTTCATAAAGCTCTTGATATCGTTTTAAGACAGATAAATGCTGTTGCTGACTGTCTATTAATTTTTTTTCTGTTATACGCTTTGCAACATTGGCACTTTTAATACGTTCAGCCAGAGAAAACGCTAAGAATAAGGCAAGCATTAAAGAACCAATCAGGTAACCGTACTGGCTAACCCAGGATGTTTCCACCATGCCGAATCCACGGAAGTTGGCAAGCAATAGTCCACCCAAGAAAAATAACCACGCGATCGTAAAATAACGAGCTGGGGTAAAGCCTTGCCACCAACGGAATGCACCACTCACTACACCGGAAATCAAACCAGTAATGCCTGTGATAATAATTATTGGCGTAATCGTATGATAAGGCAGTGCCAATATAAGAACACTGTTGATTATTACGATCGCTTTTAAAACCAGTAAGTATTTATGCCAATTTGGATTATTCTGTCTTAGGCGCAAGAACACCGAAATAAACATCAAATTGATAAACTGATACAGACTGTAAAATAATGGAAACGCAATCGCATTAAATTCGGGATTACTTGGCCAAAACCAGGCGAATCCTCGGCCATCATAGGCCAGTTGCAATAAAACAAACGCAAACATGGAGGCTACATAAAAGATGTAGCCTGTCTCACGTACCACCAAAAAGATGAAAAGATGGTAAAGTGCGATAATGATCAACGCACCATAATAACCACCATAAATAATTTGATCGATGGCCAGACGCTCTGCGTACTCCTCCTCTCCCATCCAATGAATGGGCACCATCATGGTTCCCTGAGTCCGTACCCTAGCCACAAGGATATATTCCCTATCTGATTCCGCAGTAAAACCCGCAACAAAATCAGCCACTTTCACCGTTCGTTGATTAAATGGTCTTGCATCCCCCGTGTGCAGCTCTGTCACTATGTCCCGATTTTGGAGAACGTATAGATCAAGGTAATCTAAAAATGGATTCGGAATATGCACAACCCAATCGGACTTCATATTGAAATTAATGGTTTGCATGACCCAAAGTTCTTTTTGCAAGTAGCCAAAGTTGAGCTCCCCATTAACAACGGTCCATTGCGCCTCATGCATAACCTCAGTAAGGCTGATTTCACGTTCTTCCGGTGGTACCCAATAAAACAGGGGGGAAGTGTTCGCTGAAGGAGATTCTTGAGCCAACGCCACAGAGTTCACTAACACTAAAAACAACAACCAATATTTCAAATCATTCCATCCAATTTGGGCCTTTTATAAGCTTAGCAGGATTGAAAAAAGGGTCACCCGATACTAAGGTTTAAGTAAGAACTTGGCTTATTTCGGCGAATCGACCGTATCTGATTTTCGTATAGGTCTATGGGGAGTCTGGAAATAAGTACAAGGGATTATCGGCCATCAAATACTGGATGGTCTCCGCTTCTAAAAGCACTCGCTAGCATCAAGCCTTGTTTCCTTGATCGAGTGTCCAAACAAGAGGCGGAAAGCCGACGAATGCTTGCTAACGGGCACAACAAATGGGTGCACCCTCACTATCGTGAGTTTACACAGGCAACAATTTGGAGATGACTCCCCTTTTCCTCGCCTCACTTGGTCGCATCAATCCAAGTCACCGCGTACAGCGTAAAATGACTACTGCAACGGGTTACATGGAGCTGTGTCAGCATGGATAAAGAACAACTAGACGCCAAAGATAAATCAGACAAAAAAGCGCTGGCGATTGGTATTGTCGTGCTAGCTGTTTTGGTTATTATTGGTGTGACATTTCACGTCACTGACGACTCGCCCCCAATGGCTCAAAAGTTTTTTGAGAACCGCAAATCACCTGAGGACTACCACGAGTACCAAAAATCAGAGATGAGTAATAAAGAAAAAGCCGAACGCAATATCTTTCTGCAAGATTAACCGCTCTGGCGCATTAAACCTTCTTGGGCAACCGATACCATTAACTGCCCATCGCTATGATAGATATGGCCCATATTTAGACCTCTACCACCCGCGGCCGCAGGACTTCGCATACTATACAACATCCAATCATCAAGCCGTGGAGCATGATGGAACCAAAGCGCATGGTCCAAGCTAGCAACCTGCATCCCTTTAGTGGCAAACGATACACCGTGGGGCTGCAATGCGGTACCTACTAAATGGAAATCAGAACTATAAGCCAAGAGCGCATAATGCAAAGCCTGAGACTCTTTACTCCAATCATTAATGGGCTTAAACCACACGTCTTTTTCGGGATCGCGCTTGTCAGGCTGAAATACATTAATCGGATCAATAGGGCGACTTTCGATCGGCTTGTCCCTTGTAAACTTGTCTCGTACTTTCTCGGGGATCATCTCAGCATATTTGCGACTTATCTCAAGTTGACTGATAAGGCCGTCAGGGGCTTGGACATTAGGAATCGGATCCTGGTGCACAAAGCCAGATTCAGGGCGCTGAAAACTGGTATTTTGGGTTAGGATAATTTTACCATCTTGAATAGCATCCACCCTTAGTGAAGCGAAGCTTCTGCCTTGTCTTAAGATCTCTACTCGGTAGTCCACATGGGTGTTTACATGCCCAGGTAACAAAAAATACGCATGCAAACTATTAGGCAAATAGCCTTCTGGAGCCGCTTGTATCGCCGCATTCAGACTCTGCCCTAGGATTTGACCACCAAATAAGTTCTTAAAACCCAAGTCCTCGCATTCACCACGATATAGAAAGGTTTGCGGTCCCTCATGCAAAAATTGAACGTTCAGAAGCTCGCGCAGAGATTGGCTGACTGGATCCATTATCTGTTCCTTCATTACTGTAACCGTAAAAACACTATAATCTTTGAATAGAGCCCTAATTACCATAGATTCTAGCCCGTTGACCGTTCAACAGACAATTCCAGCACCCTCCTCGTAAATTGCCCGTTGATAAACTTTTGGCGGATAAGGGCCCATCATTTATAATTCGCACATATTTTCTAAACTAAGCTCACATATGTATCAGGCCCAAACCTCCGAATACTCGTCCCAACTTAACGAAAAAGTGACGCGTATCCACAAGCAATTCAGCTCTTTCGCGATCCCCAACATAGAAGTCTTCGAGAGTGTGCCTCAGCATTTTCGTCAAAGGGCCGAATTTCGCGTATGGCATGATGGTGATTCATGCTTTCATGCCATGTTTGAGCCTGGCAAAAAGAACGATCCCATCAAGATAGTGCATTTCGATATTGCCAGCGAAGCTATCTGCGAGCTGATGCCGAAAATGATGGAGCGCATCAACGATAGTCACCTGCTTAAGCATAAACTATTTCAAATTGAATACTTAGGCACCTCATCAGGCGATATGTTGGTAACCCTTATTTATCACAAGCCTATTACCGAAGAGTGGATTGAAAAAGCCAGTGCCATCAAAGATGAATTAGGCATTCATATCATTGGGCGTGCACGCAAGATGCGTGTGCCACTAGACCAAGACTTCGTTATTGAAACCCTCGAAGTAGACGGTAAGCCCATCCACTACAAACAAGTGGAAGCCAGCTTCACACAGCCAAACGCCTATATCAATCAGAAAATGCTGTCTTGGGCTCGCAAACAAAACTGTGATTCAGACAGAGACTTACTAGAGCTTTACTGTGGCAATGGCAATTTTTCGTTAGCTCTTGCCGATCGCTATCGTCGCGTCGTCGCAACCGAAATTAGCAAGACCAGTGTTAAAGCGGCGCTTGATGGCAAAGCGATGAATAACATCGACAATGTCGACTTCGCCCGCGTAAGTGCCGAGGAGTTTACCGAACACATGAAAGGCGGCAAACAAAGACGTCGGTTACAAGACATGGGGCTAGAAAGTGCTGATTTTGGAACTGTGTTAGTAGACCCACCAAGAGCAGGTTTAGACGAGGATAGTTGTCAACTGATCAGTGAGTACGACAATATCATTTATATTTCTTGTAATCCTGATACCTTGCAAGATAATTTAGAACAGCTTAGCAAAACCCATCATATTGAGAGCTTTGCCGTTTTTGATCAGTTTCCCTACACGCACCATATTGAGTGCGGGGTTTACCTGACTCGCCGGAACTAATCCATAGGTCCCTCCGCACTAGTTAGCTCCTGATGCTAACTAGTGCTTTTATTTCCCTGTATTCGTATATAAATGTATTAACGTTTTTTCTTCTTGCGTTTCTTGGCAAGGTAATCCTTAACGGGCGTTGCTTTATCAGGCAAAGCATTAGCAAAGCGTTCTGCCAATGCATCCACTTTTTCCTGTTTATCTTTATGACGCTTTTTCCAGCGCGCTTTATCCAGTGTTGTGACTTTACTATCAGGCATCACAGCGCTCTTCTTTCTAGCGAAAACCGTTACATTATCTCACTAGGTTTTTAAAGATGATAGTTGCTGATCAAGGCGCGCCATCTGTCGATCCAGTTCATCACTGGCTTCGTTACTCTCGTTAGCGAGAGCTGCTAGCGCTTGTGCAGCATCACCAATGACGGTCATGTTACGGCTGACTTCTTCACTAACAGCGCTTTGCTCTTCTGCAGCAGTGGCCACTTGCGCAATATGATCTGCAATATTAGTAATATCTTCTACCACACTGCTTAGAGAATCATAACTACCTTGGGTCTCTTCCATTGCAGTTTGTGCTTTACCCGTTCCCGATTCAATCACGGATACGGCTTGCTGCACGCCACTTTCTAGGCTTTGAATCATGTCGTTAATTTCTTCGGTGCTGCTTTGGGTTTTTGAGGCAAGACTACGTACCTCGTCTGCCACTACAGCGAAGCCACGGCCTTGTTCACCCGCGCGTGCAGCTTCTATCGCTGCGTTCAATGCAAGTAAGTTGGTTTGCTCGGCAATCGCCCGAATAACGTCCAAAATTCGATTGATATCTTCTGTTCTTGACGCCACTTCGGAAATCGAGTGACTGGCTTGCTGCATATCGTTTGTTAACTCTTGTACAGTTTGCACAGAACCTGATAACGATTTTTGCGAATCGGTTACTGTTGTACGGGCGCGCTTAGCATTGTCTGCTACTGCGACGGCCACTTGCGAAACTTCTGTTGCAGTAGCCGACATTTCATTGGTAGCTGTGACCACACTATCTATCTCCCGCTGCTGATCATTGGTTGCTTGCACGGTCTGGTCGTTAATCTGTTTACCCCGCTGTGAGGTGCCTTTTGCAGCGATACCAACTTCCTTCAGTTGATTCACTATATCTTTAAGCTTATTAATGAACTGACTGAAGCCAGCACTCAACTGAATAAGTTCTTGGTGGGTTTTAATGCGTACTTCTTGAGTTAAGTCGCCCTCTGCACTCGCTAAGTTGTTGACCGTTAAAATAAGTTCGCGAAGTGGTTTGGTGATCGAGCGAACTAATGCCACCACTACCGCAAGTATTAGCGCAGTCACAATAAGGGCGATCACAGTTGCACTGCTCATAATGCCAAGAATGTTGCTATCAATGGTATCTACCAGCTCATAGACGCTGGATTTGACTACGGATTCAGGCAGTTCCAACAATACCGACCATTGACTACCAGACGTCGTAATAGGGATAGTAGCCGCCACGTAATATGTGCCATCGTGTAATAGAATCGGTTTATCTTGCTGATGAAGGCTTAACAGCTTTCCGTCTAATGTGCTCCGGCTCTCGGACAGTGGCCGTGTTAGTTTTTGCGTATACTTACTAGATGCCGCGACCCAACCGCGTTCGCTTAATAACGTAATATCACTTTGGCCGTCATAAAGGCTTTTCACCATCTGATCAATACGTTTTTGAAATACGGGCAGATTAACATCGACCCCAACGACACCACGGAATCTGCCATTTGCCATAACGGGCACGACCAAACTGGTCATTAATTCTGAATAATCTTCACTAATCTCATAAAGATAGGGTTCCATCAGACAAGGCTGTCCTGAATCTTTAGAACACAGATACCATTCCGCGCTACGTATTCCAAATTCACCTACCGTGCTATCATTTTTCTCCGATGCATCTTCCACTAATTGCTGCTCTAACTGACCGCTTGGATCTCGCACCCAATAGATTTCTAATGTTCCCGCATCAGGTGTTGTGTGGATCGCGCCCGATCCAAAGTAGTCTGAATCCATACCATCGTAAGCATTCGCCTCAAACTGCGCATACATAGAGCTCACACTTTTGTGACGATCTAAGGTTGCCTCGACAAGCATGTTCACTTGATCTCGGTTTAACTGCTTGTCCGACTGCTCTATGGATGTTTGCAATTGTGCCGCAACCGTAAGCGGAATTCGAAATGCAGCAGAAATAAAGCCATCTATTTCATTACCAAGCTTTCGCGACTCGGATTGCAAACGACCTAAAATTTCCTGCTCCATGGTTTGTTCAGTCTGCGTCGCCAATTCTGATTTCATATTGTCGAGGCTAAACCATAAATTAAGGTTTAATATCACCACCAAAAGCAAGAATGCAAAGATGATGCTGCCTATCAGTTTGCGGCTAAGAGGCATGGTTTTTATGAAGGCGATCATAGGCTCCGTCCAAGAATGTAAGCGATCTCTTACAATTGAGTATAGACGGGGTTTTCCTGCATGCATGAGACAAGTTGAAAGATAAAAATATACTCTTGTTTTTGTATGAAAACTAAGAATAATGCACTGCATGAGTGCATATCCCATCTCCTCACATATTGATGACATCGCAAAATCCTTGGCAAATCATGGCCAAGTCATACTGGCAGCGCCACCGGGTACCGGTAAATCAACGGTTTTGCCTCTATCCCTCATGGAGCAGCCGTGGCTTGCACAGGGACAAATATGGCTTTTGGAACCACGACGCCTTGCTGCGAAACAAGTTGCCAAGCGACTATCTCAACAGTTATCTGAACCTCTGGGGCAAAGTATTGGCCTCATTACTGGCGAAGATGCCAAGACTTCAAATAGCAATAAAGTCGTCGTGATGACCGAGGGAATACTGACGCAAAAACTCATTCAAGAAAATGATATTAACAATTGCGCCTTAATCATTTTCGATGAATTTCATGAACGCAACCTTGCTACAGATTTAAACCTAGCGCTCATTCAGCAGTGCAGAGAAATACTTAGAGAGGATCTAAAGTGCCTAATCATGAGTGCCACTTTAGAGATCGACAGACTTAGCGAAGCCTTGCAAGCCCCACTCATTGAGGTCAACACTAAAATCCACGAATTGGATATTTTATACCAGATAAAGAACGCAAGTGATAACTTATCTCAACAAGTCAATCGAGCATGTCAAAGTCTTAATCAGTTCAAAGGAGACACTTTGGTCTTCCTACCAGGGTTGTCTGAAATTCAGCACGTTAAAAGTGCGCTAATAGAATCAGGCAAAAATCCTGATCACATTTTCATTTTGCATAGCAGCACCCCGCAAAAACAGCAGCAAGCGCTCTTTGAAGATACCGATTTTGAAAAAATTATTCTCGCATCCGATATCGCCAAGACAAGTTTAACCATTCCGAGCATAACCAAAGTTGTGGACTCGGGCTTAGAAAGAATAGCCCGATACAATGCCAACACAGGCATGGATGAACTCATTACTATTGAAGCCAGTAAAGCAACAATGCTTCAAAGAGCGGGTCGCGCCGGCCGAACACAACATGGCCGAGTCATTAGATTAGGAAGCGAAGATCAATTTTCTCGTCGCAGTGCTTTCTCCCCTATTGCCATCGAGCAAGAGGACTTAAGCGCTTTTGCCTTGGCTTTATCAACTTGGGGGAGTACGGAACTATCCGATTACTTATTGCTCAACAAGCCCAATTCACGCAATTATGATCAAGCGTTACAACTGTTACATAACTTGGACGCATTAGATGAACGTTTTCGAGTGACCGATCATGGTAAGCAACTTGCCATGAAGGGCATACACCCTCGCCTTTCTCACATGTTGCATCATTTCCATGATCAACCAGACATGCTCTCATTGGCTTGCATTATCGCCGCATTATTAACTGAGGGCGATTTTTTGCAAACGCCTGCATTAAATAGCGATCTACAACTGCGTATTGAGCTGATTACCGAACAACTACTGCACAATAAAACTCATGGCGGAAGGCTCGGACGTATTAACCAAGCTAACTTATCACGCATTATTAAGCGCTATAAAAAACTCGTAAAGCAATTCGAACACCAAACAAAGCAAGAAATACAATGGCATGATACGGACGTGGGTAGAGTATTAGCACAAGCTTATCCTGATCGTATCGCACAGCAACGTGGCCGCGGCTATCGCCTACAAAATGGTATGGGAGCAAGCATTCACACTAAAGATTCGGCCAAGCACTCAGACTACATGGTCATAGCAGCTACTGCTTCTAGCGCATATGACAATAACCAATTTATTAAACTGGCCACAGCCATCGAGAAGCAAACCATTGAAAATGAATTTGCTCATCACACCTCGCTCGATACTCACTTCTTGATGAAAGACAAACTATTTAAGGTAACAACTGAAAAGTTTGGTGAGTTGATCTTAAATACAACAACCAGTCCAGCCAACCCGGAAGACTTTAAGTTCTATATTCGCCAGGAGGTAATAAAAAACGGAATTGAGTATTTTGATTTCAATGACAGTCAGCAAGCATTACTGAATAAACTGAATTTAGCGCACTCGCTGTTCCCAGATAACTACCCTAGCTTTGCCGATGAGTGCTTGATCAATAGTATCGATGATTGGTTGCTGCCTTTCATCACGGATGTTCACCTTTGCAACATGGATTATCATAATGCGTTGCTCTCACGTATGGATTGGTCAAAGCAACAAGCGTTTAAGCAAGATTTTCCTCAAGAATTTACTTTGCCCTCAGGCCGTACGACTCAGATTCACTATGAAAAAGACAAGGCGATTGTTAAAGCAAAACTGCAAGAGTGCTTCGGTCTAACTGGCATACAAAAGATTGCTAAAAATCGGCTCCCCCTAGAGTTTCATTTGCTCAGTCCAGCTCAACGACCTTTGGCGCAGACCAAGGATTTCGATTTCTTTTGGAAGGAAGTTTATCCAGAAGTTCGCAAGGAAAATCGAGGTCGCTATGCCAAACACCCATGGCCAGAGGATCCACTATCCGCAATAGCCAGCCACAAAACTAAGCGACATATGTAAGCCAATGCTAGACTGTAATGATGATTAACGCTTTACGCTCAATGAATCTTGGTCGCCTATGAAACGTGCATTTTTATTACTGGTTTTTATATTAGTCTTAGCTTTAATTACGAGTTTCTATCAGAAAACCGAGCTTGTGCATCAGCATGATCATGCCCCACAACATCAAAGTGAAGCATCTCAGAAGCAGCAACAGGCTCCACATCCCAACGACAACCACGATGGTCATGATCATCAACATGGCTCTCACAAAACGGACGATCCGCAAGCGACAAGCTATGTGCCACTGGATCCGGAAATTCGTGAGGCATTGAAGCAACAGTTGCTTTTGGAAGGAGCAATGGAAACCCAAACCTTACCCGACGGCCGAGTTGTGTTACCTTCGAATGGCCGCACAACGCAGATGCCCGTCGCGATTCAACATCCAGATGGCACAATAGAAATACGCGAGTATTCAGTTGTTCCAAAAGAAGAAAAGCAGTAACGAACTGTTACGTAAAAACATATAAACGTGACCAATGTCTCAGTAAAAACGGCGTATCGTTAAGTGAGATGTGCAAAAGGGTCACGATATGTCTCGCTTAATCCTTCTAGTGGGTTTCCTAGTCACCATTTTACCTAATTCGGTCTCCGCCGCTGTATGCCCATCCTCTAGCAGTGCGGAAAGTACAGGCGCA
This sequence comes from Bermanella marisrubri, assembly GCF_012295615.1. Taxonomy (NCBI): domain Bacteria; kingdom Pseudomonadati; phylum Pseudomonadota; class Gammaproteobacteria; order Oceanospirillales; family Oceanospirillaceae; genus Bermanella; species Bermanella marisrubri. The sequence continues at coordinate 1,131,359 of NZ_CP051183.1, read as the reverse complement.
AACAATGGTACGAGTTGTACTGTGAGCGGAACAGCCTCGACGATTAAACTGAATTTTATATCAGGCTTCACCGATAACACCATCGTCAGCGCCGAAGGGGGCAATAATGGTACTACAGTTGGTGCACAACGGAAGTTGAGCTTTATTAAAGCGGCCGAAATCGTCGCCGCTGAAATCGAATCAAATGTGGTCGTTGAAGTCGATGCTCAATTCGCTGGCCTTACCTGTAGTACTAACCAAGCTACCCTTGGCAGCGCAGGAGCCACTTCCAACTCTGGCTATGGTTCCCCCGCTCCTGGCGGGCTAAGAGACAATACGTTTTATCCCATTGGTTTGATGAATGCCATACTTGGCAGCGACCAAGACCCCAGCATCAGTGACATCACAGCGCAGTTCAATAGCAACATTGGGACAACAAACTGCCTAGAAAATAGTAATGGTTGGTATTATGGGTTTGACGCCCCGCCAAGCAATTATATCGGTTTCGTCACGGTTCTCTTGCATGAAATGACCCACGGTTTTGGCTTTGCAAGCCTGGTGAATAAAAGTACTGGAGCTAAAGCCAACGCATCTTTTGATGATATTTACAGCGTGTATTTATTCGATGATGTAACTGGACGCTCTTGGATGGATCCTAGTCAAAGCGATGCGGATCGCGCAGCATCAGCCATTAGCGGCAATCGGCTACTGTGGGATGGCACCAACGTGAACACCAATGCCGTTGCGTATACCAGCACAGGTTTTGCCGACAAAGATGGCTCAGGCACGTTTACGTCTGGCGATCTTATTCAGATGTATGCGCCCAACCCAGTAGAAGGCGGTTCTAGCGTAAGCCACTTTGATACAGCGGTTAGTCCTAATGAATTAATGGAGCCGCAATACACCGAAGGAACCTTGAGTTTAGGTTTAGCAAAATTCCTATTACAGGACATCGGTTGGAGCGTCTCGATTAACAACACCGCGCCTACGATCACAGCAGTGGATCAAACAACGAACGAAGATGTTGCAATTACAGGCTTAGACGCCAGTGGCTGGGGCAGCGATGTCGATGGTGATACATTGACTTATAGCATCACTAGTTGTCCGAGCAATGTCACTTGTGACATCAACGATGACGGCACGGGATTAACATTAACGCCAGCACAAAATTATTACGCTAATACCAATTCGGTAACGATCACAGTCACCGACGGACAAGGCGGTTCAGCTAGCGACAACTTCAACCTCACTATTAACCCAGTTAACGATGATCCCACTTGGTCAAACATTAGTGATCAATCCATCGTTGTAGGAAATACACTCAGCATAACGTTAACGAACTACGCAAGCGATGTGGAGGACGATACTCTTAGTTTTAGTATTAACCAATGCGGCGCTGCTCTCAGCTGTAACATAACCTCAAACACACTCGACATTACGGCCAATAGCAGCAGTGCTAGTGCACAAACCGTAGAAGTGATTGCTGACGATGGCAACAGTGGCACAGCCAATGTTAGCTTCGCTATCACCATAGAAGATAACCCAAGTATTACCGTAAACGGCGTACAATTGAACCCAAATGATACGGGTAGCATGGCGAGCACAAATGTCAGCATTGATATCAGCAACCTGAACAACAACTACAACTATGCTCTGTCACTGAATGGCATGAATCTAAACTCGCTTCTCGGCGTAAGTCCTTCCTTACTGCAAATCGGCTTACCCAGTTCGGGACAATTTGCGGGAACCTATACGTTAACGCTTACCAATAAATCGTCTGGTGCCAGCTACGATATCTATCTAGAGCGTGATCCAGTAATAAGCTTGAGCGCTTCTTCTTTGTTAGAGGGAACGAACACTCAAACGCTCACGGTCATAGGAGCTGCAGCCAACGACGTATTCAACTTAGTATCAAGTGAACAAGCATTGAGTTTCAAAGACATCAATGGTGCTGTAATTTCGGACGTAACCATTCAAAACGACGCCGATACGAACAACGCCACCAGTGTCCATTTAGATGTGGGAACCTTGTCATCAATTACACCTGTCAATATTCAGGTGGACAGTGGACTCAACATCAATGCCACCATGTTCCCTAGCCGACCTCACTCTATACAGATCAACAATGATCAAGGTAATGCGATTACAGATGCAACACTCACACTGGAAACATCCGCCCTTACCTCTTTCAATATAGAGTCTGTGTATCAAAGCAATGACAGTGGTTCTATCACCGTGACGCTACCGGACGATAGCACTGATTATTCAGCAAGCATCAGTGCCAGTGGTTACCAAACGCAATCAATTGATTTGCAATCTAGTGTCTTGCAGCAAACGGTACTGCTGCAAACTGGCGGCACTCTGCTCAGTATCCGCGGCCATATTGAAGCAACCGGTAGCTTGAATTTCGCGACTGATATCCCTGAATTAACCCTGATTCTGAGCGACGGATCTGAGGTCTCTGCAACCGTGAACGAAGTTTCCGATAATAAATCTTCATTCGACTACAGCTTCAATAATGCGCTTGGTGAGTTAGAAAGCTTACGCTTCAGTCACCCTGATGCTGAAACCTTAACGATCCAGTTTATTGAAGGCAGCAACTATCTTGTCTTTTTACAAAGCAAACGTGCTAGTGACGATACGATAACCGTCATTGGTAGTTCAGGAGGCGGAAGCTTAAGCTGGTTGCTTGTATTTGTAATCGCTTCATTGGTAACACCACGCTTCAATACCAAGCGTTGAGCCAATCGTGCCAATCACTTATGATTGGCACTCGTTTAAATAATAATAAATAGGTTGTCACTTGCTGTTTTTCGCTGGCTTTGCATTGGGCTGCCTTTGCATCTTGGGCATGATCATTTGCAGGGATTTTGGCCATCTTAACGTGGGCAAGGCCTTCGTGGCTGTATTATTCACAGGTGCAATGTTCCTGTTGCAACCAATGCTTCCCGAATGGTTATCAAAGATTGCTCGCGACATTTATACCATGGTGCCTGCGTTATTTTGGTTATTGTGCCAATTGGCTTTTGCTTATCGTCCAAAAATATTCAGCCTTGCTGGTGCCATCGCACTATACAGTTTTATTCCCCCCGCTATCGCCAACCATATTGGTATTAGCAACCAGCTCTATACAGAGTGGGTCTTTCTTGCATGGGTGTTACCCTCCTACTGTGAATACCTGTTAATCATTATGGGGCTGTGGACAGTGATAACAAATTGGTCCGATGATTTAGTGGAGTCCAGTCGGCAATTGCGAAGCGCTGTGATGGTGGGTGTCGGACTTAGCGTATTATTTGTGATTGTCCCCATGAATACCGGCTGGGTAGGAGTTTGGCTTCCTTACTTAAGTGTCTGTGTTATTTCATTAGTTTGCTCTTTCTTTCTATTGCATGGCCGCAAAGGCGTTCTCTTCGGACATGTTCATGGCGACTTACAAGATGAAAGTTCTGTCAAAGCCAGCCCTGAACGCATAGATATCTCTGAGAGTAATGAGGTTAAGTCACTTCATACTCTTATGGAGTCTGGGTTTTATAGAACAGAACACCTCACACTTAAGCAACTAGCGGACAGCCTAGGACTCCCTGAATACAAGACGCGAGCATTGATTAATCAAACCCTAGGGTATCGAAACTTTAACGATTACATCAATCGCCTACGGATTGAAGAGGCCTGCATGCGCCTTCAGCAAGAACCTGATACGGCAATCTTGAATATTTCTCTCGATGTGGGTTATCGAACTCTGAGTTCATTTAATCGAGCCTTTAAAGAACTGACTGGATTATCTCCCTCACAATATCGTCAACAGCAGACAAAAACGGCACATTGACGCAATCGAACCACGCAAATAGTGAAATTTCAATAATTCGTCAGCACCAAAATAATCTACATAACCATTTGTTTTTAAAAGATTTTTAGTTTTTGCATAGTACTTTTTGGTATTGCGAAACGGAAAAACTGGGGACTTCACGAACAGCCACTTAGAGTTACTCTTGTGATCGGTAAAATTATCGACGTCCGGATAAATCAATAACAATAAAGTGGTGACAATGATGAATATCAGTCAGATGAAACCCTGCGTTCGCGGCGAGAAAGTCATTGAAGAGATTGAACAAATACTAATCACCTCCATGGGTGATTTCCCGAACTTCCCAATGCTTGCTAGCGCTTTCAATATGAGTGGTCGTACTCTCCGCCGACAGTTAGCTAACATGGGAACCAGCTATCAAAAGCTATTGGATGATTTTCGAAGTGAACGGGCGAAATATTATCTGACGGACAGTCAATATACGACGGAAGAAATTGCAGACAAGTTAGGCTTTAGCGATGTGGCGAACTTCCGCCATGCATTTAAAAAATGGGTCGGAGTTTCACCGGCCGTTTATCGAAATACCCAGCACAGCACTGAGCTAGCCCAAGCAAGCTGAAACAAAAAAGGGCCCGATGGGCCCTTTTTCAATCAATGCTTACAGTACGTTTAGAAGTTCTACTTCAAATACTAAAACACTGTGTGGAGGAATAGCGCCTTGGCTACCCTGCGCACCATAAGCTAATTCACTTGGTACGGTTAGACGCCATTTGTCGCCTTCTTTCATCAGTTGAAGGGCTTCTGTCCAGCCTGCGATTACTCCACCTACAGGGAATTCAGCTGGCTCACCACGCTCAACTGAACTATCAAACATACGACCATCGATGAAGGTACCGTGATAATGTACACGCACTGTATTTTCTTTACTTGGCGTCGCGCCTGAACCTTCACTAATTACTTCATACTGAAGACCAGAGTCCGTTACTTGAACACCTTCTTTTTTGGCGTTTTCGGCTAGGAATTCGTCACCGACTGCTTTGGCTTGTTCTGCAGCTTCTGCTTGCATCTTTTCAAGCTCAGCTTGAATCACTTGATACGCCTCTTGGATTTCTTCTTGGCTAAACGGCATAGCTTCGCCCGCCATCGAATCCTGAATACCTTTCACTACGCCATCTAGTTCAAAGCCTGGGAATTGTGAACCTTTTAATTGATCACCCACTTGACGACCGATCAAGTAGCTCACTTTTTGCGCTGGAGTCTCAAATTTCATGATAGACCTATAAAACTGCCCAACTACTAACTAGTTAGGCTCATATGAATTCGAGGCGCACTTTATCACAGACAAAAAAAATTATCAGAATTAGGCTCCGATGATAAGCTTTATTCCCACTACCAGTGTTACCACTTCATAGACTCGCTTGATCCACGATGAACCCATTTTGATCGCATAGTGCGCACCTATGTAGCCACCGATTGACGAGCCCAGCACCAAGGCTGGTAACCAGTCCCATTGAATCTGTGCTAATAACCCCATCGTCAAGGCACCGCTAAAATTCCAGAATAAACCCACACTAATCAAGGTATGGCCCACTGCATGTTTATAATTTAAGCCAAACCATTTCACCAACCACATGGTGGCAAATAATCCGGTACCGGCTGATAAAGCGCCGTTAGTAAATCCAATGGCAAATAAGCCAATGCATCCAATCAGCAATCCCCAGCCAGTTTGATTGCGATGCTCTGGCACCAAACCAAGATTGGGTTTAACAATACTGTAAATACTCAAACTTAAGGTTAGCGCGCCCAATAATATTTCAGCGAGACGATCATCAATACCAATAATGGCATAAGCGCCCAATACAACACCCGGAATACCTGCTGCCAACATGATTAAATTAAAGCGCCAGCTAGTGTGGCCTTCTTTAATATTGCGAATGGTAGCACCTAATCCTAAAGCGACTGTGGCCACTTTGTGGGTAGCAAGAGCAATAGCGAAGGGCAAACCAAGAAAAATCAAGATAGGCAGTTGAATTAAACCCGCTCCGCCTCCAGCAAAGGCAGAGAAGATATTGGCCACGATGGCAATAAAAAACAGTATAATCTGATCTAACATGAAAGGATTACATCCTAAAAAGACTTTAATTCAGAGGTGACGTTATGCCTAAGCTGGCGCTTTATTATTATGACCAGTGCCCATTCTGCCAAATGGTTTTGTCTGTATTGAACAAAACTCAGCTAGAGGTAGAGATGAGAAACACCCTGACTAATCCCCAAAACCGCCAAGATCTTATCTCTGGCGGTGGTCGCAGCATGGTCCCTTGCCTACGAATAGAGCAAGACAATGGCGATGTACATTGGATGTATGAGTCCAGAGACATCGCACAATACCTCAAGAGCCTTAACTAAGCCCGCTCACAACAAATTACTGAATAAGACCTCGGTGCTGAAGTAGGCGCTCAACCGTGTCTACCAGTGCTTGGGTTTGACTATCAATTTCCAGATTAACGTGGGCACCCACTTCTAGCTCACCAAATGTGGTTATCGATAGCGTTTCAGGAATAAGATAAACACAGAATCGGGTCTGTTCGACTTTAGCGATAGTCAGACTACATCCGTTCAAACCTATGTAGCCTTTATCGAATATGTAAGGTCGATGGCTATCCTTTAGCTCAAACCAGATGATGCGATTGTTTTCTGGCGTTTCGATTTCAACAATAGATACAGTATCGTGAACATGACCACTTAATTGATGGCCACCGATATCATCACCGAAGCGCGCTGCGCGCTCTAGATTGACGATACTGCCTTGCTGTAAATCAGAAAGATTGGTTTGCTCAAGCGTGGCCATCATTACATCAAAGCTAACTCTTACACCTTCAATCTTGCATACAGTTAGACAAGCCCCGTTAATAGCGATACTGGCGCCAAGTTCCAATCCAGGCAGCATCTTTTCAGGCAAATCAACTTGTAGCTGCCATAAGCCAGTTTGTTTCTCTATGTGAGCGATCGCTTGCTTAGTTTGTACGATACCTGTAAACATGTGATAACTACTCTTAGCCCGTAAAATGCAGTGTATTATGAACTATACTGACGCTAGATGCTTGTTTGAACACAGAGTTTTATGACACGGACGCCTAACCCCACAAAAACTGGTCTTGTGCTTTCTGGCGGTGGCGCTCGCGCGGCCTATCAAGTTGGCGTATTAAAAGCCATTGCCCGCTTATTACCCAATGATTCACAAAACCCTTTTGATGTCATTAGTGGAACCAGTGCTGGTGCAATCAATTCCGTAGCACTTGCCAGCTATGCCAGTCATTATAAGCGCGGTATTCGACATCTTGAACGCATTTGGCAAAATTTCAGTTGTGATCAGATCTTTCGTACTGATTTACGTGGCTTAATCGGTTGGTCGAGCACATTTCTTCTTAATAGTTTCTTTGGTTTTAAATCAGGAGATCCAGTTTCCCTATTAGACAACCGCCCACTGGGAGAACTCCTTAATAAAGTAATTTTCTTTGAAAATATCCAAAAAGCCATCGATGCTGGTCATTTACATGCCATAGCCGTCACTGCCAGCGGTTATGCATCAGGAGAATCCGTTAGCTTCTTCCAAGCGAATAAGTCAGTCAAAAATTGGCAGCGTATGCGCCGTATTGGCGTGCGCTCAAGAATCAATGTAGACCACTTGTTAGCATCATCTGCCATCCCCACAGTGTTTCCTGCACAAAAGATTAATCGTGAATACTTCGGTGACGGTGCTGTTCGTCAGCTAGCGCCTATCAGCCCAGCACTGCATATGGGTGCTGAAAAGATTCTCGTAATTGGTGTAAGTGGTAGTGCACATCGGCGCAAAAATCGCACTCAAATGCAGGCCTATCCAAGCATGGCGAAAATCATGAACCATATGTTTAATGCGGCCTTCCTCGATAGTATGGAGACGGATGTGGAACGCTTAACACGAATTAATAATACGCTAAGTAAAATCCCAGCCGACGTAATTGAAGAAAACGGTATTGGTCTAAAACCAATTGATATATTGGAAATTAATCCCAGTGAAGCCATTGATGATATCGCTGCCCGCCATGCGAGAGAACTTCCCAAAGGCTTACGCTTCTTCTTAAAAGGCAGCGGCACAACAGGTAAAGGCGGTGCCGGTGTGTTAAGTTATTTACTGTTTGAAAGAGGGTTTTGTAGAGACTTAATTCAACATGGGTACGAAGATGCCATGCGACAAAAAGACGATATATTGGAGTTTTTTGGCTATGCTAGCCCACAGAAATCACTTGAGGCAAAACGCCAATCACTTTAGTATGAAAAATAAACTCTTGAATATGCTACTACGTTTCTTTCTTATAGTACTCTTTACCCCATCAGCATTGGCATTTCCCATCGAGAAATATGCAGGCCTTGCTTTTGGTATTACCTCTACTGAAGCTGACTTCAATGATCAAGTGAGAGAGTTTGGTAATACTCGCGAAGTCCCCTCTTACACAAATGTTGACAGTAGCAGCAATCCGTTTCAAATTTATTTTGGTTTTCGCTTTCATCCATATTATAGCGCCGAGATTTCATATATTGATTACGGCAGTATCAATTTTGAAAAAACACTCATAAATGAATCAACTACAGACAGTGTTACTACTCGCGCATCCAATACGCTGTCTGTGAGTGGCATATCTTTATCTCATGTTTTGACCTATCCACTTTTAGATTCGCTTATCTTACAAGGCAAATTGGGCTACCTCATTGGTAGTATATCCTCGACATCGGATGGCACCATTAATACTGTAAACACTTCTGAAGGACGAGAGCAAAATACATCTTTTTTTAATAGCAGCTCATCGTCATTAGATACAATCCAGCTCGCGGTCGGCGCTCTCTACCGCGTCAATGCTAATTGGTTAGTCAGATTGCAAGTAAATCAATTAGATTTTGAAATCGAATCGCAAAACGAAGAATATATGCAGTGGTTTACCAGTTTGAGTGCAGAATATGAATTTTAATCTTCCCCTGAAAATAGTTGTATTGATGACTATTCTATCTCTGTCCTTACTAACATCTGGTTGTGCCAGCATGATAAACGGACAACAACAAACCATTCATGTGAAAAGCCATGAGGACGCAACAATTTATATTGATGGCAGGTTTGCTGGACAGGGGATGGCACAACGAAAGGTAAGTCGAGATGAAAGTCATCAAATAATAGTAGAACTCAATGATTGTCAGATCCAATATGACACTGAATCACGCTTTAACAAAACAAGTTTACTCGGTTTATTATTAGACTTAGGACTCATCAGTATACCCACTGACTTTTTAACGGGCGCTGCTTGGCAAGTACATCCAAACAAAATTCAACTCATTCCAGAATGCAATTGACCTTGATGAATGCATGCCTAAACAACGCTGATCAACCGGAAAGAATTAAAAGTCCAACTCAGCTTGAGCAAGCAACGCCTTTACCGGTCCGAAGCTTTTTCGATAAATATCTGTAGGCCCATTTTCTTTCAATAACTGCAAATGAGCTTTAGTTGGGTAGCCTTTGTGTTTAGCCAATTCATATCCAGGATAGTGCTTATCTAACTCCACCATATCGTGATCCCGTTGAACTTTAGCCAGAACCGATGCAGCAGAAATCGCAGCCACAAGAGCATCTCCTTTTACCACCGGCGTTGCTTGGCAAGGTAGCCCTTGCGGCAATCGATTCCCGTCAATAAAAGCATGTTCAGGCAAACAAATTTCACCGTTTTGATCTCGCAAGCCTTTCACCGCACGCGTCATAGCTAGCATTCTTGCCTGAAGAATATTAATCTCATCGATTTCTTGCGGCGTGCAACGTGCAATGCAATAAGCCAAGGCCTTTTCTTTAATCTCAGGAAACAAGGCCTCTCGCTTTTTCTCACTAAGTTTCTTCGAATCATTCAACGAGTCTATGGGATTGTTTGGATCAAGTATGACCGCCGCTGCCACGACATCACCACATAAAGGCCCTGCCCCTGCTTCGTCGACGCCGCAATATAGTATTCCCGACTGTTTTAAGGATTGCTCCAATTGAAACCAGGCTTGCTGGCTATAGTCGATCGATTCGCTCACGATGCGCGAGCCTTAATGGTTTGAAGCACAGCATCCGCTGCCGCTTCATCAGCGTCCAAACGCAATGATAAATGCATTTCCATGAATTTATCTTTTAACTTTTGTGCCGCCGTTGGGTCTTGTACATATGTCAATACTGCTTCAGCCAGGTTTTCTGGTGTAGCTTGCTCTTGCAGTATTTCAGGTACCAACTGTTTTTTTGCTAATAAGTTGGGCAAAGACACGTAAGGCTGAGTTAACAATCGACGAACAATAAATGCAGTCAAACTGGATAGTTTATAAGACACCACCAAAGGTTTCTTCAACAACATACCCTCTAATGCAGCAGTCCCTGAAGCCATTAGCACTGTATCCGCCGCGGTCATGACATCTGTACTTTGCCCCAACACCAGTTTTACACGCAAATTCTCAAATGGCGCTAACAACTCTTGAAGCTGTTGCTTACGCTCTTTATTCGCAGCAGGAATCACAAATTGCACATCTGGCTTGTGGCGGCGCACAAGCTCTGCTGTTTGCAAAAATAATTCGCCCAAACGCGAAACTTCCCCTTGGCGCGATCCCGGTAATAAAGCTACCACAGGTCGATCCTGGTCCAGCTCTAAGAGTTCACGAGCAGCATGTGTATCTGGCTCAAGATCAATAGCATCTGCTAATGTATGGCCAACAAAGGTGGCAGGAACATTATGTTTTGAATAAAAATCGACTTCGAAAGGAAATAAACACAGAACTTGATCAACGCTCTCACGAATCTTTTTAACCCGTTTTTCACGCCAAGCCCACACACTCGGGCTTACATAGTGAATCGCAGTGATTCCCTTATCTTTGAGCATTCTTTCCAAGGTCAGATTAAAATCGGGGGCATCAATACCAATAAAAGCATCAGGCTGTATTTCTAAAAAGGTTTTATAGAGCTTTTTCCGAATACCAAGAAGTTCTGGCAAACGCCCCAGTACTTCAACCAAACCCATGACTGACAAACGCTCCATAGGGTACAAAGACTCAAATCCTTGTGCTTCCATCTTGGGACCGCCAATGCCCACAAAGCGAGCATCAGGGTAGCGTTTCTTTAAGGATTGAATAAGGCCTGCGCCTAGGATATCACCAGAGGCTTCCCCTGCGACCATGGCAAAGCACAGAGCCATTAGCGAATAATTCCTCGAGTTGAGGAATTCAAACTATCAATCAAAGTTTTTACTGAGTGCGTTTCGTCAGCGAGAGGCTTTAATTCTAATAGTGCTTCGTCAATAGTTAGACCTTGGCGATAAATAAATTTATAGGCTTTACGCAAATTACGAATGTCATCTTTGCTAAATCCGCGACGCTTCAATCCTTCAACATTAATGCCATGAGGCTTCGCAGAATTACCGTTTGCCATTACATATGCCGGAACATCTTTCAATACAATAGAACCGGTGCCGCACATACTATGATCGCCGATTTTCACAAACTGATGCACCTGCGAAGCGCCACCTAGTATGGCGTAGTCCCCAATATGCACATGGCCCGCAATATTCGTATCATTTGCAAAAATACAATGGTCAGCCACCATTACATCATGTGCGATGTGCACGTTCACCATAAATAGGTTATGGCTACCGATCTTGGTTAAGCTATTGTCTTGCACGGTGCCACGATGCACAGTACAGGCTTCACGAAAAATATTGTGGTCGCCAATTTCTAAACGCGTAGGCTCACCAGCAAACTTTTTGTCTTGGCAATCTTCACCAATGGAACAGAATTGAAAAATTCTATTAAATTTGCCGATATGAGTTGGTCCTTTTACCACAACATGGCTGGATATCTTAGTACCTTCTTCAATCACAACATCAGGACCAATAATGGTAAAAGGTCCAATTTCAACGTCATCGGCGATTTGCGCACTTGGATCGATGACCGCTCGAGAATCTATCACAACTTTATTTCCCTTTCTGCACACAGGATTTCAGCCTGACAGGCCAGCTTTCCATCGACCTTGGCTTCACATTCAAAGCGCCAGATTCCCCGTTTGTCGTTCACATAACGGGCTTCCATATCTAGACGATCGCCGGGTATCACTGGTTTCTTAAAACGAGCTGTATCCACTCCGGCAAAATAATAAACCGTATTTTCTGCTTTTTCTCGATCAATCGCATCTAACCCCAACAGGCCAGCCAATTGCGCGAGAGACTCTAAAATTAATACTCCAGGCATAATCGGATGCTTGGGGAAATGGCCTTGAAAAAAAGGCTCATTACTACTCACGTTTTTGTATCCAACAATACGTTGCTTGGTCTCTAACTCAGTTACACGATCAACCAACAGAAACGGATAACGATGGGGCAACAGATCAGTGATTCGCTGATAGTCCATGGTCGTCATGACATTATTCCTTCTCAGAGAGAACACGTTCGCATTGTTTTAAACGTTTGGCGATACTATCCAGCTGCCTAAATCGTGCCGCACTTTTACGCCATTCCGAGGTATTCGACATGGCGGTACCAGAAGAATAACTACCTGCTTCTGAAATATGATTCGTCACCAATGTCATTGCCGTTACGTGAACACCATCAGCGATCTTAAGGTGTCCGGCAATACCTACGCCACCGGCAATCGTACACCCTTTACCTATCTGCGTGCTGCCTGCGATCAGACAGCCGCCTGCCATAGCTGTTGCTTCACCAACAACCACGTTATGAGCGATTTGAATCTGATTGTCGAGTTTCACACCATCGTGTATCTGTGTATCGCTCATCGCACCACGGTCAATAGTCGAGTTAGCGCCAATCTCTACATGATCGCCTATTACCACGCCGCCAATTTGGGCAATTTTGACCCATGCTCCGCGATCAGGGGCAAAACCAAAGCCATCGCTACCAATAACGGCTCCACTATGAATAATGCAATCCGTACCGATAATGACATCATGATAGACAGAGACGTTTGAGTGCAAACGTGTACCCTCACCTATTCGGCTGTTATTACCGATAAAGCTACCACTGCCGATCACAGCATTTTTTGCAATCACTGCATTCGCTTCTACCACTGCATTAGCTCCAATACTTGCGGTAGTGTCTACTTGGGCAGACTCATGAATAACAGCACTACTGTGAATGCCCTTTTGAGCATCTGGTAACGTATTGAACAACTGAGAGGCCTTTGCATAACCAAGGTAGGGATTGTCCATGACCAAAGCCGTGCCTTTCACCTCATGCGCTTGCTTGGGGTGAACGATCACGGCTCCTGCCTGAGTAATTTGCAATTGATCTCGGTAAGCCATATTCGCAAGAAAGCTGAGTTCCGTAGGCCCTGCGTCAAGCAAAGTCGCAAGACCGTCAACACTTGATGAAGCATCACCTTCAACTCTGGCACCGATATGTTCCGCGATCGTTTGCAACTTGGGCATAGTTATTACTTCGCTTTCGCTTCAGATGCTTTGTTTAAAGCATTCAATAGCTTTTTAGTCAGATCAATATCAGGGGAAACATGAATAACCGCTTGGCCATTTAGTACGACATCGACTTTTTCGTCATCAATCAATTTACGTAAAATTTCTTGAATGCGTGGTAGATTTGCACGGAAGAACTGCTGACGCCATTCTTGTTCTGCTTTCTGTAGTTTACCTGCGAAGAACTGATATTCGCTTTGCTTTTCTTTAACAGTATTACGCATTTTACGTTGTTCTTCGTCGCTCATAATAGCGCCGTCTTTTTGCATCTTTTGCTGAATTTCGAGCATGTCTTTTTCAAGATCTTTCAGCTTCTCTAGATCATCACCAAATTGATCCTCAACCTGTTTGAAAGACGCTTTTGCTCCTTCGCTTTGAAACAATGCACGCTCCATATCAACAACAGCAATCTTGGTTTCTGCTGCTACAGTCATAGCTACAAACGCTAAAGAGGCGACAATAATCTTTACTAAATGTTTCATTGTGATTCCTAAGTTATTTTTTTATCCAAATGAATTAAATTAAAAAACCTGTCCCAGCGAGAACTCGAAACCTTCTGTTTCGTCTCCAGCTTTGCTATTCAAATCTCGTGCGAAGGTAAATGTGAGGGGCCCAATCGCCGTTACCCAAGTTAGGCTTACGCCAGCACCTACCCGCATTTCATCTGCATCAAAACCTTCGATACAGCCCGGATGCTCTTCACCGTCCGGTAATACTAAGCATTGTGTATCAAAAACGTTACCAGCATCAACAAACAATACGCTGCGCATACTGCGCTGATCTTCGATAAATGGCATTGGGAAAACAAGTTCGGCGCTAGCTTCTGTTAGTAAATTACCACCGATACTATTTGAGTCTTCTATGTAAATTGGATCACCTGTATTGCTATCAACACCATTACTAATAACACCTTTAGGTCCTAAAGAATTGGTAGAGAAACCCCTTACAGAACCAACACCGCCAGCACGGAAGTTTTGGAAGAATGGCAATTCATCAGTGTCACCATAACCATCACCATAACCCAGCTCTGAACGTAAACGGAATGTCCAATTACCATTGCTACTTAGCGGGAAGTATTTTTCAGCCTTATAAGTTGCACGGTAATATTCCAGCTCACTGCCGGGTACAGTGGCTTCTAAAGACAGTGTTTGACGAGCACCTGCAGTTGGGAACAGACCGCGGTTAAGTGTCGTCCACACCCATTGACTACCCAGTGTCAATTCTGTGAAGTTTTCACCTTGGGCATCAACAAACTCGCTGATTTCAAGAGGGGCAAACTGGCTGTACTCCATTTCAGTTTTACTCGCCTCAACGCTAAACGATAGACGTTCACGGCTATTGATAGGAAAACCAAAACTCATGCGTCCACCGTAGGTGTCCGTATTGTAATCACTCAGTGATAATTGTGAGAAATCAGTTTCTCTATAGAAAACGCTGAAACCGCGGCTAATTCCGTCAACGGTGTAATAAGGATTGCTGAATGATAGGTTCAGACTAGTCACTGCGTCAGTTTTATTAACACTGGTACTCATCTTATTACCTGTGCCCATAAAATTGTTCTGGCTGACGCTGGAACCTATGATGACACCATCTGCACTTGAGTAACCAATACTCAAATTTAGACTGCCACTGGGTTGTTCTTCAACATTGTAATTAACATCAACTAATTCATCAGAGCCCGGAACTTTTGGCGTTTCAACGCTCACGGTTTTAAAGAAGCCCAATTGCTCCAAACGAGTTTTACCTTGTTCGATTAGCTCGGTAGAGGCCCAACCCCCTTCCATTTGCAGCATCTCACGACGCAGGACTTCATCCATGGTGGACTCATTGCCAGCAAAATTTATACGGCGAACATAAGTACGCTTGCCTGGTTCGACAAAAAAGGTGATATCAACAGTTTTTTCTTCGTCGTTTATTTTGGGCACACCATTGACGCTGGCGAATGTAAAGCCTTCATTACCTAAACGGCGACTAATTAGATCCTGGGTGAACGTTACTTTGCGACGACTAAAAGTATCTTCAGTGTCTAACACAATGAGTTTTTCTAATTGCTCTTCTTCGACGATTAATTCACCTGCAAGAGATACGTCATTAACCTTATAAATATCACCTTCGTGGATATTCACAGTAATAAATACATCTTCTTTATTTGGAGAAAGTGAAACTTGTGTAGATTCTACATTGAAACGGATATAACCACGATCAAGATAAAAAGATCGTAAACGTTCTAAATCACCACTGAGCTTTTCACGAGCGTATTTATCGTCACTTTTATACCAAGACCACATATTGGTGGTTTTCAATTCAAACTGATCCAGCAATTCTTGTTTCGTAAAAGCTTTGTGACCCACAATGTTAATGTGACTGATAGAGGCAACCGAACCTTCATCGATTTTAATCGTTAACGCGACACGGTTACGTGGTAACTTTTCGACTTCTGTTTCGATATTCGCATCGTAACGACCCTGGCTAACGTATTGGCGCTCTAGCTCCAGCTCCAATCGTTCTAGTGTTGCTCTTTTAAAAACATAACCTTCTGCCAGACCTGCTTGCTTTAAGCCTTCTTTAAGCTGTTCCGTCTCAATAGCACTATTACCCTCTATTTCTAGTTGAGTAATGGTTGGTAATTCAATCACGTTAACAATCAATATATTGCCATCGCGCTGTAATTTAACATCATTGAAATAACCGGTTTTAAACAAACTGCGACTAGCCCCTGCTAACGTAGCGGTGTCCACCTTATCGCCAATGTTTACAGGAAATGCACTAAACACACTGCCTGCGCTAACACGTTGTAAACCATCCACCCGAATATCTTCTACAACAAATGATTTTGCCGAAGCCAAGGTGGATATAAACGCAAATACCAAACTGATAAGGGTGTACTTCATGCTTTCCTGAACTTATTCGTTAGACTCAAAGTCTTCGTGGTTATTATTAAAATATTCAATCAAAAAGGACTGATACTAGATCCGACTGATATCGTTGAAAATAGCGATAAACATGACGGTAAAAAGCAATAGCATGCCTATCTTTATGCCCATTATTTGTACTTTTTCTGATACAGGGCTGCCCTTTATGGCTTCAATTACGTAATACAAAAAGTGGCCACCATCCAAAACTGGAATCGGTAGTAAATTTACTATTGCGAGCATAATACTGATGTACGCGAGAAACCCGATAAATGCCTCAAAACCAGCCTCTGCGGAGGCGTTGGCTACTTTAGCAATGGTGATGGGTCCGCTCAAGTTTTTCACTGACAACAAGCCTTGAATCATTTTCCCTAAGGAGTCCAACGTCATAACAGACATCTGCCACGTTTTATCCAAAGCCATTGCAATACTCTCAATCAGACCGTATGTGTTTCGCACAATAAAATCTTGCGGTAACTCAGGCTGCTTAACGGCAATACCTGCGAATCCAATCTGCTGTTCATCACTCAATTGCTTACTACCAGGGATGAGCATCAAAGGTTGCTCATTTCCATCACGAGCAATAATCAGATCCACTGGTTGATTGGGATTAGACTTAATAATTTCTACTAATTGGCTCCAGTCTTCTATCTCTTGACCATTGGCAGAAGTAATCTCATCTCCAACCTTAATACCTGCCTGATCAGCCGCCAAGCCATCCTGAACCTGGTCGATTACAGCAGGTATACTTGGGCGAAAAGGGGCAATGCCGAGATGCTCGAGGGGGTAAGGTTCTTCAACGTCATGCAGCCATTTTTCTATATTGATACTACTTTGCTTGCTGCCGTTCAATTCAAGCATGACATCGCCGGTATCGCCAATACGGTCAATTAGGCGAAAATTCACTTGCTGCCAACTAGAAACGGTATTGCCATCAATGGCGGTAATAACATCTTCACTCTCAATACCTGCACTGATAGCCGGTTCCGTCACTACGCCAACAACAGGTTTAATACTGGTGACACCCGTCATAAACATGAGCCAATATGCAAAAATTGCGAATATAATATTGGCAGCAGGTCCTGCTAAAACGATGGCCATACGCTGCCACACAGTCTTGCGGTTAAAGGCGCTATCAAGCTCGTGCTCAGGTACTTCGCCTTCACGCTCATCAAGCATTTTGACATAGCCACCTAAGGGGATTGCAGCGATCGCAAATTCAGTTCCATGCTTATCAGTGCGGCTAAACAGCACTTTGCCAAACCCCACACTAAAGCGTAAAACCTTGACACCACAGCGTCTGGCAACCCAATAATGGCCATATTCATGAATAGTGACCAAAATACCAAGGGTCACAATCAAAGCTAAAATGCTGGTGATTACACTCATTAAGCAATCATCTCCTGAGCCCACTTTCGTGCCTTTTGATCGGCACTGAGTATGACTTCTAAATTCTTTGCTGGCTCGATTTCAATCGCGTCAAGACAACGTTCAACCAATTGTGAGATAGACAGAAAACTGATTTGTTCCCGAAGAAACGCTGAAACCGCCACTTCATTGGCCGCATTGAAAATGGCCGGTGCCGTGCCACCTGCCTCAAATGCTCTGGCGGCAAGTTTTAAAGCCGGAAATACATCATGCCTTGGTGCTTCAAAGTTTAATTGCTGTATGGACGAGAAATCCAGCGCTGGAACACCTGCATCGATGCGCTCCGGCCAAGCCATACCATAGGCGATGGGTGTACGCATATCTGGATTACCCATTTGATTAATCACTGAGCCATCTACATATTGCACCATGGAATGTACTACTGACTCGGGATGCACAACAACCTCAATGTCCTTGGGAGTAACACCAAATAACCAACAAGCTTCAATCAGCTCTAACCCCTTATTCATTAGGGTTGCACTATCGACAGAAATTTTCTGCCCCATAGACCAGTTGGGGTGTTTAACCGCCTGCGCGGGAGTTACACTTTTGAGTTCTTGCAATGTGGCGGCTCTAAATGGCCCGCCAGAGGCCGTAAGCAATATCTTTTGGACGCCCTGATGATTTTCACAGCCCACCAAGCTCTGAAAAATCGCGTTGTGTTCGCTATCAATAGGTAATAACTGAGCACCATTATCACGAACGGCATCCATGAATAGCTGCCCACTCATGACAAGCGCTTCTTTATTGGCCAGTAAAATGCGCTTTCCTGCTCGGGCCGCTGCAAGCGTCGGCAGTAAGCCTGCCGCTCCAACAATCGCAGCCATAACTTGATCTACTTGATCGTGGGATGCCACCCATTCAAGTTGCTCTGCGCCCCATAAAACTTCCGTTTTGTTGGCTTTATCAAGCAGCAATTGTTGCAATTTTTCGGCACTGCTTGCGTCAGCAACAACAGCATAAAGTGGTTGATGCTCTATACAATCTTGAGCCAGTTCATCAACCCGACTGTGAGCCGTAAGAGCAAACACCTGATAACGATCGTGATGGCGCGCAATGACATCCAATGTATTCTGACCAATTGAACCCGTCGCACCCAGCACGGTTACCCATTGCTTCATTTGATCAAGTTCCACCCAAACAGGCTTAACGCTAACGCGAAAACAGGTAGAGCTGCCGTCATGCTATCAATTCTATCCATGACTCCGCCGTGGCCGGGCAATAAATTACTCGAATCTTTCATGCCGCAATGACGCTTCATCATGCTTTCTAATAAGTCGCCAACAACAGAAACGATAGTGACAACAAATGTAATAGCAAACAGCATTAGCCACTGGTTTACATCAAGCTGGATATTGGTTTCAGACTGTAATAACTGCCCACCAAACCAAGCGATCAAGGCAGTCGTGAGCAATCCACCATAAACACCTTCCCATGTTTTACCTGGGCTCACTTTTGGCGCTAGCTTGTGCTTACCAAATGTGCGACCAGCAAAATAGGCACCAACATCTGCGCCCCATACCACCAACATCACAAATAAAATTAAGAAATTGCTGTATGGGTAGCTTTTGATTTGCACAAATCCAACCCACATAGGGATCAATACCAGCAATCCGATCAATAGTCTTACAGGCACACTCTGCCATACGCTTTCTAAGCGGGGATGAGTAATTACCAATATCAATGCTAATAACCACCAAACGGCAGCCACATAGAGCACGCTTTCTTCTTGAGTCTGATCAAACAAATAAATAGCAGCGATGAATCCGGCAATTAAACCGGCATACGCGATACGTCCCAAAGGTGCTTTTAAGCCAGACATTTTGGCCCACTCCCAGCCACCAATAGCCGTAATCAAACCAATGAACACCATAAACTCTGATAACGGTAAAAAGAATATACCGCCGATCATGATAGGCGCTAAAATAAGCGCCGTAATAATGCGTTGCTTAAGCACGTTTGCTGTCTTCCTTCAACTGTTCATCTGTGCGACCAAATCGACGCGTGCGGCTATTATATTCGGTTATTGCCGACCAGAAGTCTTGCTCATTAAAGTCAGGCCACAATGCGTCACTAAATACCAATTCAGTGTACGCAAACTGCCATAACATGAAGTTACTTAAGCGCACTTCTCCGCCCGTACGGATACAAAGATCCGGTGACGGCAAATCACTTAAGCTAGTATATTGATGAAATAATTCGGGGGTAATTTCGTTTTCGCTAAGCTCACCCTGCTTAACCTTACACGCTATTTTATAGGCTGCGTTTGCCATATCCCAGCGACCACCATAATTAGCAGCGATTACCAATTTTAGCCCCTGATTATTGGCCGTTAATGCTTCAGCTTCAGTGATGTGTTTTTGCAGAGTGTCACTAAAACGACTGGTATCACCTATGATAATAAGCCGAATGTCATGCTCGTGAAGCTTACTCACTTCTTTCTGCAGCGCATTTAAAAACAGCTGCATCAGAGCATTCACTTCTTTCTCTGGTCGCTGCCAGTTTTCGCTAGAAAACGCAAACAACGTGAGTGCCTCAACACCTAAACGCGCACTTTGTTCAATAACGGTTTTCACCGCTTTAACACCCGCTTTATGGCCCGCTACGCCTGGTAAATGACGTCGCTTTGCCCAACGGTTGTTGCCGTCCATTACAATGGCGACATGCTGAGGCAGCTTTTCAAATTTTGGAGGCTGAATTTCTGACATGAACTGGACCTAATATGAATCTGCCCAGCGAACTGGGCAGTACTGCTTCACGCTATGGATTAAACCTGCATTAGGTCTTTTTCTTTTTCTACTAGAAGAGAGTCCACGTCGGCGATGAATTTATCCGTCAGTTTTTGGATCTCGTTTTCAGCTTGACGCTCTTCATCTTCACTGATTTCTTTTTCTTTCAAAAGATCTTTAACGGAAGAATTAGCATCACGTCGTACGTTGCGGATAGAAACACGCCCTTTTTCAGCCTCTGCACGAGCTTGCTTAATAAAACCTTTACGCGTTTCTTCGGTCAGCATTGGCATAGGCACACGAATGGTTTCACCCGATGTAGCAGGTGTGATACCTAAGTCACTCTTCATGATGGCCTTTTCAATTTCAGGCACTAATGGCTTTTCCCATGGAGTAATCGCCAATGTACGTCCATCTTCAACATTCACGTTTGCTAGCTGATTAATTGGCGTAGGATTACCGTAATAGTCTACGTTAATGCCATCCAACAAAGATGGGTGAGCACGACCTGTACGAACCTTTTTAAAGGCTTCAATCATGGCCGCTAAGCTTTTTTTCATACGCTCTTCGGCGTCTTTCTGAATTTCATTAATCATCGTTTTCAACTCCACTAACTATGGTCGTACCTTCTTCACCGTCGACCATGATACGCGCCATGATACCTGGTTCTGCCATGTTGAAAACTCTCAATGGCATATCATGGTCACGAGCCAAGCATATCGCTGTTAAATCCATTACACCCAACTGACGTTCAAGTACTTCGTCATACGTCAACTGCGCGAATTTTTTGGCATCGGGATTCTTCTTCGGATCAGAATCATAAACACCATCAACGTTTGTCGCTTTTAACACGACATCCGCTTCAATTTCGATACCACGAAGACAAGCTGCGGAATCCGTCGTAAAGAATGGATTACCTGTACCTGCCGAAAAAATAACCACATCACCATTATTAAGATGACGTTGCGCTCGGCGACGATCATAGTGCTCTACGATACCACTCATAGGAATCGCAGACATCACGCGAGACTTGATATTACTGCGCTCTAACGCATCACGCATGGCTAAAGCATTCATTACAGTTGCCAACATTCCCATGTGATCGCCTGTTACGCGATCTAGACCAGCTTCACTTAACGCTGCTCCACGGAATAAGTTACCGCCGCCAATGACCAGTCCGACTTGAACACCAATTCCAACAAGCTGACCCACTTCCAATGCCATACGATCAAGCACTTTAGGATCAATACCAAAATCATGCTCACCCTGTAAGGCTTCACCGCTGAGTTTAAGTAGAATTCGCTTGTATTTAGGGCTTCGTTTTTCTGCCGGGGCCATTGCTCACCTCAATAATGTGTATCTGCGGTGCGGGATCAATTCCACACGCGGTTAATACAGATCCCAATATAATACTGCTTGTGGCAAATATATAGGGCTATACCATGTCTTTCACCACAAAACCCCGGTACTCAGTGGCTAAAAACCACTCAGTTCACCGGGGCCAGATGCACAAATGCCGAGTTAGGCTAACCTGAACTCGGCACTGCAATGGCTAGTATCAATTAGCCTTTAAGCTGAGCTGCAACTTCTGCTGCGAAATCAGTTTCGTCTTTCTCGATACCTTCACCTACTTCTAAGCGAACAAATGCAACAACTTCTGCACCTGCTTCTTTCGCTAGCTGACCAACGGTCTGCTCTGGGTTCTTAACGAAAGGCTGCTCTAGCAAGCTGTTCTCTTTTAGGAACTTCTTGATACGGCCACCCATCATCTTTTCAACGATTTCAGCTGGCTTACCTTCCATATCAGGCTGCGCCTTAATGATATCTTCTTCCTTCTGAACTTCTTCAGCAGGCATATCTTCTGGCGTCAACACACGAGGGTTAACAGCAGTTACGTGCATCGCAATGTCACGAGCGACGTCTTCGTTACCACCTTTCAGTGCAACAAGTGCTGCTAGACGGTTATTTGAGTGAACGTAACCAGCAACAATCTCACCTTCTGCTTCTACTGCACGACGAGGAGAGATATTTTCACCGATTTTTTGAACGATCGCTTCGCGATCTTCATTCAACAATCCTGCAACTTCAGTGTTCTTAGCTGCGAACGCTGCATCTGCAACATTGTTAGAAAATGCAACAAAATCTTCGTTTTTAGCAGCAAAGTCAGTTTCAGAGTTAACTTCTACGATCATACCGTAGCCGCCTTCTGTCTTAACAACAACGATACCTTCAGCTGCAGTACGACCTGCTTTCTTAGCTGCTTTTAGGCCAGAGTTCTTGCGTAGCTCTTCGATTGCTTTATCAACATCACCGCCCACTTCTTGAAGTGCTTTTTTGCACTCCATCATACCTAGGCCAGTACGCTCACGTAATTCTTTAACAGATGCTGCAGAAACAGCCATAGTCATCACCTAATTAAGTTGAATATTAATGTCATTCAAAAAAGGGGAGCGCACTCCCCTTTTTAACCACTGTGAGTTGCTACAACAATTACTCAGCAGCTTCTTCTTGCTTTTCTTCTGCCTGAGCAGGTGCAGGAGCTGCACCAGCTTCAGTTTTGCCTTCAATGCAAGCATCAGCAATAGCAGTGGTGAAGATTTCAATTGCACGAATCGCGTCGTCGTTACCTGGGATAACGTGATCAACGCCATCTGGGTTGCTGTTAGTATCAACGATACCGATTACAGGAATACCTAGCTTGTTCGCTTCTTGAATAGCAATGCGCTCGTGATCAACGTCGATTACGAATAGAGCGTCTGGAAGACCACCCATATCTTTGATACCACCAATAGAACGCTCTAGCTTGTCCATCTCACGGGTACGCATTAGCGCTTCTTTCTTAGTAAGCTGCTCAAAAGTACCGTCTTTCTGCTGTGCTTCTAGGTCACGTAGACGCTTGATTGATTGACGGATAGTTTTGTAGTTAGTCAACATACCACCCAACCAACGGTGAGCAACAAAAGGCTGACCTGCACGAGACGCTTGGTCTTGCATTACTTTAGATGCAGCACGCTTAGTACCAACAAAAAGGATTTTGTTGTTTTTAGCAGCCAAACCTTTTACTACGTTCAACGCTTCGTTGAATGCAGGAACAGTGTGCTCAAGGTTGATGATATGAATCTTGTTACGAGCACCGAAGATGTACTGAGACATTTTCGGGTTCCAATAACGAGTTTGGTGACCGAAGTGTACGCCTGCTTTTAGCAGGTCGCGCATGGATACTTGTGCCATATTAAATACCTATATTTTAAAGGGTTAAGCCTCCATATATCCCATTATCCAATCCTAAAAACTGAGTTTTTAAGACACCCTGAACAATGTGCCGATATATGTGCGGATTATGTATATTTTCTACTCTTTCACACTTGGATTTAGCTTCGCCAGACCCATAATGCGAAAAGCGCGCGCTTTATATCATATTTCACCCCCAAAAGGGAAGGTTTTAAGCCAACAAGAGCTAAAGGCGCACGACATTATTCATCTATGACGCGTAACAGCGTACAATGCTGCAATTAAAGTTTTATGACCATTGAGAAACCATGTCAGTAACCATTAAAACACCTGAAGAAATCGAAAAAATGCGCGTCGCAGGCCGCTTGGCTGCTGAAGTGCTAGAAATGATCGGCGAACACGTCAAACCTGGCGTCACCACTGGAGAGCTTGATCGCATCTGCCACGAGTACATCGTTAATCAGCAAGATGCCATACCTGCGCCACTAAACTATGGTAATCCGCCGTTCCCTAAATCTATCTGTACCTCTGTGAATCACGTCATTTGCCACGGTATTCCAAGTGAAGACAAGGTTTTGAAGAAAGGCGATAGCGTCAATATCGATGTGACCGTAATCAAAGATGGCTATCACGGCGATACCAGTAAAATGTTCTTCGTAGGCGAGCCGAAACCTGCTGACAAGCGCTTGGTCGAGGTAACTCAAGAGTGTATGTACAAGGGTATCGCATTAGTGAAGCCAGGTGCCCGCTTGGGCGACATTGGCCATGTTATCCAGCAACACGCAGAATCCAACTACTACAGCGTGGTTCGTGAATACTGCGGACACGGTATTGGCGCTGGCTTCCACGAGGAACCTCAGGTGATGCATTACGGCAAACCCGGAACTGGAATGGAGCTAGTAGAAGGCATGTGCTTCACCATCGAGCCTATGATCAACCAAGGTAAGGCTGCATCAAAACTTTTAGGTGATCATTGGACGGTCGTGACAAAAGACCGCAAGTTGAGTGCTCAATGGGAGCATACTTGCTTAGTGACTGCTGATGGCGTTGAGGTACTTACCCGCCGCAAGGAAGAAGTCTTTCCTTGGGAAGCCTAAGAGATTCCAACATGGTGTCTGAACTTGATTTGCAGATCTTTGACTATGATGCGTTTGTCCGAGAGTTAGATTCGGGCAAACCACCTATTCCATTATTCAAGGAAGCAATCAAACATGCGCAATCGATTATGCATGAGCATTTTCGAGCCACTTTGGATGCCAATACCCTAGTTCAAGCCCGTGCATTATTCATGGATCAGCTATTACAGGCTGCTTGGACACTCTATTTCCCTCACGATGCCAATAACATCGCGTTATTGGCGGTTGGCGGCTATGGCCGTGGTGAGCTTCACCCCCACTCCGATATCGACATTCTCCTGCTGAGTGAAGATGAATCCGCTTTCAGTGAGCACAGTGATGCGATGCAAGGCTTCATTACATTCATGTGGGACATTAAATTGGATGTAGGCCACGGTGTACGCACCATCGCAGATTGCCAAAACGAAGCTGAAAAAGACTTGACCATTGTTACCAATCTGATGGAAACCCGAACATTAGCGGGACCGGACAGTTTGCGCACCACGATGACCGCATTGACTGGACCAAAACACATTTGGCCAGTGGGAGAATTTTTCTTAGCCAAATGGCAAGAACAAATGGAACGTCATGACAAGCACCATGACACGGACAATAATCTCGAGCCAAATCTTAAGAAAAGCCAAGGCGGTTTACGCGATATTCACACCGTGGTTTGGGTGCTGCAGCGACACTTTGGCAATAAAGAACTAGAGAATCTATTCAGCCACGGTATTCTGACAGACTTTGAGTACAGCATGTTACTGCGTTGTCGAGAATTCTTATGGCAGCTACGCTATGCACTGCACATGGTCACAGGCCGCGAAGAAGATCAGCTACTGTTTGATTATCAAAAGGAAATTGCTGATATATTAGGTTTTGAAGACCAAGATGATAAGCTCGCAGTAGAAGCCATGATGCATCAATATTATCGATACGCATTGGCCCTTTCAGAATTAAATGATCTTCTCATGCTGCTCTTTAAAGAGCTTTTAATTGATAGCCAGCTACCTGAAGAGATTGAGGTAGTGAATCAGCACTTTCAGAAGCGTAATGGCTATCTAGAAATTCGTGATGCGAAACTATTTGAAGATTATCCAAACGCGATTCTAGAAGTGTTTTATCACATGGCCGCTGATACCAACTTAAAAGGCGTAAGGGCCAACACGATTCGCAGTATTCGTGATCACCGCCACGATATTGACGAGGCATTCCGTAGCGACCCAGATAATATACGTACATTCATGGCAATTATTCGTTGCAAGCACAATGTAGGCCGCGAGCTAGATCGAATGTTGCGTTATGGTGTTTTAGGTGCCTATATTCCTGAGTTTGGTGCCATCATTGGACACATGGAATACGACTTATTTCACAGCTACACCATAGATCAACACAGTTTACGTGCCATATTGTTTATGCGCCAATTGCGTCATGGCAAAGCCAAAGAACTATTCCCGTTGGCTAGCAAAGTCATTCACAGTATTCCTAAAAAAGAAATTTTGTACCTAGCTGCTCTACTGCATGATGTGGGAAAAGCATTACCAGGAGATCACGAGGTAACGGGCGCCGAAATAGCAGAGCAATTCTGCATTAAGCATGGCTTGAGCCAAAAAGATACGGACCTCGTAGTTTGGCTAGTGGCAAATCACTTAGTCTTTTCACAAAACAGTCAGCGTATTGATTTTGCCGATCCAGACGCCCTACATCACTTTGCTACGCAAATGCTCGATCGCCGTCATTTAGAGCATCTGTTCGTTTTCAGTACCGCCGATATTTACAGCACCAATAAAAAACTCTGGACCGGTTGGCGTGCCGAACAAATGCGACACTTGTTCCGCGAAACTCAGCGCGTCTTGCGCCGGGGTTTAGATACTCCCATTGATAAAGATGCTTGGGTACAAGAAACACAGCAAGAAGTAATCGAACGTCTTGCCGAATACGGTTACAACGAACAGGACGTCCACACCATGTGGAATGATCCAGGCGATGAATATTTCCTTCGTGAAAATGTCGATACGCTGGTATGGCATGCACTAGCGCTATTCAAACATGGTGACAGCGATAAACCACTCGTACTCATTGGAGAAACCAGTGACTTAGCTTTTGAAGGTGCGACACAAATATTCATCTACATGAAAGATCAACCCCATCTATTTGCGGCAATGACAGCCGCACTAGATCAACTTCATTTAAATATTCAGGATGCCCGCATTATTACTTCTGCCAACAATAATGCTTTGGACACGTATGTCGTCTTGGATGAGAATGGCGACTCGATTACTGATCCCCTGCGACTGGAAAAAATTCAAAGCACATTGGAGGAAGCTTTATCAAATCCGGAATCCTTCCCGAATTTAATTCAGCGCCGCACCTCAAGACAACTTAAGCAGTTTGAATTTGAACCTACGGCGTTCATTAGCAATGATCCTTACAGCAAACGTACTCTGCTAGAGGTAATTGCCCCCGATCGTCCTGGCCTCTTAGCACGCATGGGGAAGTTGTTTATGGATTACAACCTATCTCTAGAGACCGCAAAGATCATGACCGAGGTAGAGCGTATCGATGATATTTTTTACATTACCGATGCCAATGGCGATCCAATTAGTGACCCTGAGTTTTGTATGGAATTACAACAGGCTGTAGTCAACGCATTGAGCGATCAACTGGAGCTTCAAGCAAGCCTTTGAGCTGATAACAAAAAAGCTCAAAGGTACAAATTTAGCCCGCTCTCCTCTATAATCCGCTCCTCAATTTACAAGAGAAGCGGTTATGAATCCCAATTTGAAGCAATTGCAGCCCTACCCTTTTGAAAAGCTAACAGCACTCAAAGCCGCTGCAAAAATCAATTGCGATTTACCTCATATTGCCCTATCAATTGGTGAACCTAAGCATGAAAGCCCAAAATTTGTTTTGGATACCATGGCGCAAAACTTAGGTAAGCTAGCCAATTATCCAACAACAAAAGGCTTGCCTGAATTACGACAGACCATTAGCGATTGGGCCAAGCAACGCTTTTCTCTAAGCAGCCTCGACATCGAAACACAAGTTCTACCTGTGAACGGCACCCGTGAAGCCATTTTCTCCTTCACACAAGCCATGGTAGAAGGCAAAGATAACGCCCTCGTGGTTTGTCCCAATCCTTTTTATCAAATATACGAAGGGGCCACCTATCTGGCTGGCGCTGAACCACATTACTTACCGTGCCTAGAAGAAAATAGTTTTTTACCTGACTTCGACAAAGTCAGTGAAGAAATATGGCAGCGTACTCAGATTCTGTTTATTTGCTCTCCTGGGAACCCTACCGGGGCCGTTCATGATCAAGACACACTTAAAAAACTCATTCGCTTAGCCGATCAACATGATTTCATTATCGCCAGTGATGAATGCTATAGCGAAATCTATGTGGAGTCTGCCAAGCCACCTGTGGGCTTATTAGAAGTTTGCGCCGAAATGGGTCGCCATGACTATCAACGCTGCGTCGTGTTTCATAGCCTAAGCAAGCGTTCAAATTTACCAGGTTTGCGCAGTGGTTTTATCGCAGGTGATGCAACACTATTAAAGCCCTACTTTCAATACCGTACCTACCATGGCTGTGCCATGAGCATTCCCAATCAACTTGCTAGCATCAGCGCATGGCAAGATGAAAAGCACGTAGAAGAAAATCGTTGTCTCTATACCGAGAAATTTTCGGCAGTGTTAGACATTTTACAGCCCGTCATGGATGTGCAGCAAAGCGATGCGAGTTTTTATCTTTGGGCTAAAACCCCTATAAATGAAGAAGAATTTGCTCAGCGTTTATTTGCAGAACACCAAGTCACTGTACTGCCTGGCTCTTATCTATCAAGAACTGTCGATGGCATTAACCCGGGACAAAATAGAATTCGCATGGCGTTAGTTGCAGAAACCCATGAATGTGTTGAAGCAGCGAAACGCATCCGCAACTTGATTGAATCGCTTTAAGCGTGAGGAGTTTTACTATGAAAATGTATGGCATTAAAAACTGCGACACGATTAAAAAAGCGCAAAAGTGGTTGCAAGACGCAGGCATTGAATTTGAATTCCATGACTTCAAAAAACAAGGTATTGACGCTGAACTGGCTGAAACACTATTAAAAAACATCGATTATTCGATTTTAATTAACAAACGCGGTACCACGTGGCGACAGCTAGACGATGTCACCAAAAATAGCTTAGATGAAAGTCTTGCCAAGCAGCTAATGCTTGAAAACCCCAGTATTATCAAACGCCCTGTACTAGAGCATAACGGGCAATATATGGTTGGCTTCAAAGCCAACGACTATCAAAGTTTCACTCAATAATCTTTCTAAATAAGGATACAACTATGGCACTTGCATTTGCCCTTGGTGTGGGTACACAAAACAAAAACAATGAATGGCTTGAAGTGTTTTATCAAAAGCCTGTCTATCAGCCAAGCAAGGATCTTGTAGAAGCTGCCAAAACGGTAGGCTATCAAGGTGGCAACCAAGCGATTCAATTATCAAGCGCACAAGCTTCAGAACTAGCCAAATCGCTACCATCAGATCAAGCTGAAATCGCCAATAAGCTGAGCCAAAGTAAAAAGCCTATTGTGCTGGTTGTACTTGAAAGTGATGAGCAAGCATCAAGCACACCAGAGGTTTACCTAAAGCTTCAATTAATTTCCCACCGCTTAGTTAAGCCCCATGGCATTAATCTAGCGGGTATTTTTGGTCTTCTACCTAACGTAGCTTGGACCAATAAAGGTGCTATCGACCTTGAAGAACTAGCCGACGCGCAATTGGAAGCCCGCTTAAATGGCGAGCTACTTGAGGTAAATAGCGTTGATAAATTCCCGAAAATGACAGATTACGTGGTACCAAATGGTGTACGTATCGCTGACACATCACGCGTACGTCTGGGTGCATATGTGGGTGAAGGTACAACGGTAATGCATGAAGGTTTCATTAACTTTAATGCAGGTACTGGCGGCACCTCCA
This sequence comes from Bermanella marisrubri, assembly GCF_012295615.1. Lineage (NCBI taxonomy): Bacteria > Pseudomonadati > Pseudomonadota > Gammaproteobacteria > Oceanospirillales > Oceanospirillaceae > Bermanella > Bermanella marisrubri. Next base: position 1,101,670 of record NZ_CP051183.1, on the reverse strand, counting down.
TGATCGAAGGTCGTATTTCTGCTGGCGTATTCGTTGGCGAAGGTTCTGACCTAGGCGGTGGCTGTTCGACAATGGGCACTCTATCCGGTGGTGGCAACATCATTATTTCTGTTGGCGAGAACTGCTTATTAGGTGCCAATGCAGGTATTGGTATTCCGCTAGGCGATCGCTGCACCGTTGAATCAGGTCTTTACGTAACTGCGGGCACAAAAGTGAACGTACTAGACGAAGACAAAAACGTAGCCGAAGTAGTTAAAGCACGTGATCTTGCCGGCAAGTCTGACTTACTATTCCGTCGCAATTCTTTAAGTGGTGCGGTTGAATGTGTGACCAACAAAACAGCGATTGAGCTGAACCACGAGCTTCACGCCAACAACTAATCGCTTTAGTTGCAATCTACTAGGTCTACTAAGAAGCTCAAACGCATTCTTTGTAGACCTTTTAGCTATATAAATTTATTAAATAAAAACTTTCCAGCATATAAAACCGTTTCCTCTCCCCTATTTAGTGCACTCTGATACATTTTTTTGTGATGAGGTTCACAACACCGCACCAAGTCGAATTCATGCTTATACTTTTTTATACAAGTCTCAAATTACCGAAGTGAGAACTAAGTTCCATTTTTAAGGATAAAATCTTACTATGTCCTTCATCTGATCAAAATAACAAACAGAGAGTTTCATCCATGGAACAGGACATCCTCGATAAACCATTCCTCCCTCTGGATCGATTGCGCATCCTTAAGTACTTCAGTGTTTATAGCGTCATCATCACGCTGACTCTCGTTACTCTTTATTTCATGGAAATCGACATGGGCTTTTTGGGACAAAACGATCCTAAAGTTTACCCAATGATTCTTTCTCTACATGCCTCTTTAACCATTGTTTTTTTGGTATTGGCGTTTAGCTCAGGGCAAGCTCATTACGACCATTTATTAGCCTTTTTTCTTCTGGACATTACGCTGATCGGAGCGCTCATTTATTCAAGTGGCTCGGCAACCAGTTTAAGTTATCTAATGATCGTAGGCGTGGCCGTTGGAAATGCCCTTTTAAGTGGACAAAAAGGCCTATTAATCAGTGCTTGGGCAGCCATCTGTTTAATATTTGTCGAGCATCGTTTTTATATCGAGGGAGCTTCCTTTAATTACGTGAATGCTGGTGTACAGGGAATCATCTTTTTTGTAACCGCATTTGTGATTCAAGCATTAGTAAAGCGCTTGCACCTTTCTGTAGATATCAACCGACAGCAAGCAGACAGCCTACTCAGTATGGAACAGCTAACCAAGCTGGTATTAAAACGCCTTGATACAGGGGTGTTAGTATTGGACGAGCAAGAAAACATCATATTTCAAAACGTCGCAGCGCAAAGACTTCTCGGCTTCCCTGGACCAGTACGGGTATTACCAGATAAATTACAACATAGCCTCAACGAATATAAGAAATTCCCCAAATACAAACCAAACACCTTTAAAGCCGGCCCGACCACAGCGAAAGTACAACCTATGTTCGCGCCTCTCATGCCCGGCACTGAGCGTGGTACAGTCATTTTTATTGAAGATACCAATGTTGTATATCAGCAAGCACAACGTTTAAAGCAAGTAAGCCTAGGTAAACTTGCAGGCAGCATTGTTCGCGAAATTAAATATCCAATGCAGGGGATTTTCAAAATTGCTAAGGCCATTAGCCAAAAACATAGTGATGAGCGATACCAAAATGAGATTAAAGGGCATGCTCAGCATATCGAACGTATCATCAACAATGTTCAGAGTCTAAGTAATACAAAAGCGACGGAATTTACCAAACAACCCTTAGGCTCTTGGGCCGCACAAACTGTACAATCGCTCTCTTCTAGTGTTCTGAATGGCGCAAGAATTGAACTCAAAGTCAGTCGCTCAGAAATGCCTGTTTTCATGGATGCATCTCAGCTAAAACAGGCCGTTACCAATCTTATCGAAAACGCAGCGTATTATGCCCAACAAAAAAATTCGCAATTTGCCAAAGTCACTGTCCTAGTGGGTCGTAATAAGGTGAGCAAGCAAGGTATTATTGAAATTCAAGACAATGGCTATGGGGTCGGCCTTGATGATCTCGACCACATTTTTGAACCGTTTTACTCCTCCGAAGACAATAAATCAGGGCTAGGTTTGTACTTAGCTAAGCAATTCTGCGAAATGAATATGGCACGGCTCGATTATGTAGCTAGCCAAGAAGGGGCTCGATTCCGAATCACTTTCCCGACAGTGGAACAAGTAGAGCGTCACCTAGAGAAAAAAGAAGCATTCGACCTTAGAGACCGGCAGCGACAAGCAGCCAGTGCCTGAGTATCGAACCATTTGTGAATTCCAACTGGTTCACAGTTTCGCCCACAACAAAAATGCGTGGGCGTTTATTTCTCTTTTTATTTCAGCCACTTAAGCAATTTGGCAAAACGAGACTAGACTGATAACAGATGTGCTGTAGAAGACATCACAGTTCCTTGTCTTATAATCAGGCATAGTATCGCCAGAGCAATAATAAGGATTTCTCACCATGTCCATAGCCAATCTTATACCAGGCCAGCCTGTCCTGAGCTGGATCCTAGTTGTATTAGGAGCCATGCTGGTTCTGTACTTTATCCGTCATAGCGTTCATCAGCTGCTGGATAACCTAACTCGGCTTGTTATCACTAATCTCAAACTACTTAGCCGGGCCTTGCTGAATACCGCTCGAGTTGTGCGACATAGAAACAAAGAAGTCTTGCTGGACTATGGCAAGCAACAAGCCAAGCGTGAGTTGGAACGCCAATTCGTTAGACTCAGCGACATGGTTGCCAAAGACCTTGGTCGTTATCCAGAAGTGCAAAGAGATATCCAACAAAACATCGCACACATGGAAGACAAGCTAAAAGAAACCTCAGACGTTCCACCACCTATGCCTGAGTGGACAGAAGCAGTAGAGGCCATCGCGAAACTAAAAGACAGCACCAAAAACGATGCTGTTGTTGGCAAACTCTTGCAGTCCATTTATGAAGCATTTCATACGCAGCAAAAAGAAGTCATGACGCGCTATCGCGAAGATGTCAGTAAGCGTCATGGCATCCTCAAGTCTGCCATGCAACACTGGCGCGATGTGCTGAGTAAACTGGGCAACGTTGAAAGAAACTGGGAAAGTCTAAATGATTATGCCAACAAAATTGATACTCAAGTAGAGCGATTCGAGCAGCTCAATAAAGGCACAGACCATGCGCTACAAATACTAAAAGCATCCACAAGCACTCAGTTTTTTATCAGCGTGGTCGTCATGGTAATCGCTGGCTTTGGTGCTTTCGTGAACTACAACCTAATTGCTCTTCCCATGTCTGAACTTATGCCTGCCACAAGCCAAGTTGCAGGTTATGATGTCGCTGATATAGGCGCCGCCGTTATCATTATGCTGGAAATAACTGTGGGCCTCTTCTTTATGGAAGCAGTCGGAATTACACGTTTATTTCCTGTCATTCATTTCATGGAAGATAAAAAACGTATGATATGGGCAACCGTATGCATGGTATTTTTATTGTCCCTTTGTTTTGTGGAAGCAGGCCTTGCTTACATGCGAGAGATAATGGTGGAAGATAAGGCTATGCTGGCGAACTTTTTAGTCGGCGGCGAAGAAGGTGCTGCAGCACAAGCAACTCAAGAAACAAGTGCTATTCCTATGATAGGACAGATGATTCTTGGCTTTGTATTGCCATTGATTTTGATGTTCGTCGCCATTCCATTTGAAAGTTTTATTCATACAGGTCGTCACGTATTGGGCACTCTCACGGTACAAGTCTGTGTGTTTTTCAGCACTATATTGAGAAGTTTAGCCTTGGCATTTAAGCACTTTAGTGACGCGATTAAACAAGTTTATGACATCAGTTGTTTTCTACCAATCTGGATTGAACACTTGATTGAAAGTCGCCCAAGATCTGTAAAGAAAAACAATTCACCGGATGTCTCTGACACTATCGTTTCACCTGACGCGAACACCTTGTTAGAAAGTGATTCCGACAAGCCTAAATCATTAAAACAAGAGGCCTAATCAATGAAGCCATTGCTTTTAATTATCACACTTTTATTTCTCAGTGCTTGTACGCAACAAGCACCTACTACTGGGCTCTATTTGTTATTGGACACATCAGGGACATATACAAAGGAGCTTAAAAAGGCTCAGCAAATTATTCATTATTATTTGGCTGAGCTGAATCCAGGTGATAGCTTTGCTGTTGGCCGTATTGATAGCGCTAGTTTCAGTGAAAAAGATATTATTGCGAAAGTCACTTTTGATTTACGACCCAGTAAAGCCAATGAACAAAAACGCCAGTTTGCTCAACAAATTGCGGATTTTATTGATGAAGTGGAGAGCAGCGCCTATACAGATATAACCGGAGGCATGCTCATGGCCACCGAGTATTTAAATGAAGTCGGCAGTGCCCAAAAGAACATCCTTATCTTTAGTGATCTTCAAGAAGACCTGCCAAAGGGCTACAGTCGGGATGTCAATTTAAGCCTGAATGACTTTAATGTGATTGCATTGAACGTGACTAAGTTACGTAGTGACAACCAAGATCCTCAGCAGTATATGAACCGAATGAGCAATTGGCAGAATCGCATCGAAGATGCAGGTGGCCAGTGGCGCATCATTAATGATCTTGAACGCCAGGCAGCACTGAGTTTGCAGCAATAAGACTGTATGCATAAAAAAAGCAGCCCTTTCAGTGATGGAAGGGCTGCTTTTTTATAAGCGCTTATGTTACTTCTTGCCGTGGATTTTCAAATAAAGAGCGTGACTTCCAGCTAGTAACATCCTAAGTTCTAAGTTGAGCTTTTTAATCAATTGCTTGCGCTGTTCCGTATCCATTTCTAATGCTGCTACTCCTTGGTTAAACACCAGTAGCACCATCATTTCTGCTAACTCGGGAACATGAGCGAGAGGCTGGCGATCACGCTGCTCCTTGCTATTGAGATCATCCGTTAGCTCTTCTGCAAAGCGACGTGTCTCACGAATAATAGATTCCCGAAACGGTTTTGGACCAGATGCAATATCCGTATTCAGTAACCGAATCAAATTAGGGTAATTTTCCACGAACTCCATAAAGGTCTCAACAGAGGTATTTACAACCGAACCTTTAATTTTCACGCGTTGACGTGCTTGACGCATTAATTGACGCAAGATTAAGCTAACTTGATCAACCAGAGCCAAGCCTAAGTCCTCCATATCAACAAAATGCCGATAGAAGGTCGCAGGTGCGATTCCAGCTTGTCGAGTCACCTCTCGCAGACTTAACGCGGGGAAGCCTTTGTCTTTACTCAAATCAAGAGCGGCGTCGATAATTGACTGCCGAGTTTTTAACTTTTGTTCTGCACGGGTACTCATGAGTAATCCTTTTTCTAGACTGACATTGTACCCTGCTAAACATAAAAACCTAGTACTTACGCAGTCATAAACTGCACGAGTCAGGGATTAGTCAGTCACCGACAATGCCAATTGCTGCTTATCCAATTCTTCGGCGGTAGGGAAACAAAGCTTAAAATCAGGCACCTTTATCGCAGCCAAAACATGCTGCTTGCTTACAGGCGCCATTAAGGACGCCTCAATATTTATGTCTTGCACCTTAAGCCATTGCATTTTCCCACTTCCTGAAATCTGCGTTAACAAGCAGCGATCAGCATCATCAAACTGTATTAGTCGTTTAAATGCTTTGGGCAACAACGCCGTTGTAAATGGAACCCTAGGCCCCTTGGGTTTGAACTGAAAGCGACCTTTACTGCCCTCTTGTGAGGTCACTATGATCTCTTCGTAACCGGCTTTTTGTTCCATTTTGAATGTTGCCAATCGCTTGGGAATCCCCCAATTCTTACGACCATTATCGATTGAATCCTGACTGGAAACATAAATCTGTGGTATGTGAAAATAGCCGCGTCTATCTAACCTAAGCCGCCCAGGGATCAGCAATAGCTCTTGATACGGCCCCACATTACTTTGCTGATAATCCACCAGCATGAGTGTACCCAGCCCCCCATTGAAGGCCCTTAGTAAGCGCGGATCCATATGAGCATGGTTTTTAATAAACTCTTCGGAAAAGCGACAAAGCAAAATATACCCCGAACCTTCTAGGGACCACGGAGCAGGAGCGATTGAAGTCATAGCATCTTCCATTTTGATTTATTGTTATTTACTGACATTTATATCAATAACACATGGTGAGGTATAGGGACAAATAGCGCTGTTTATACGCTTGTGGTAGCATTGCGCCCTCGATTTTGCCTGATTTTAAACGGTATGAGCCACTCTTCTTTAAGTAACATTCGCATCGTCATGGTCCGTACTTGGCACCCTGGCAACATAGGCGCTGCTGCAAGAGCAATGAAAAACATGGGCCTAAGCGACCTGGTTTTAGTGGACCCTGTGGATTACCCAAGCGAGCAAGCTACGTCAATGGCAGCAGGTGCAACCGATTTGCTCGAATCAGCACGAGTGGTGAATTCCATTGATGTCGCTATCGAAGACTGCCAATTGGTCTTTGCAACAAGTGCGCGTAGCCGCAGTCACCCTTGGCCCATCAAAGAGGTACGAGAAGCCGCTGCGCACATCAACGACGAAATTCCCCAAGGTAAAGTTGCTATTATGTTTGGTCCAGAGCGCATGGGTTTAAACAATGAAGAATTACGCTTGGCCCAATTTCATATGGATATACCAGGTAACCCTGACTATCCAGTACTCAACGTGGCTCAAGCAGTGCAAGTCGTATGCTATGAATTGTTTATGGCTCAACGCTCACAACCGTCAATCGAAAGTAAAGAGTATCCGCAAGTAGCGGAGCTGAATAAATTCTATAGTCATTTGGAAAATACACTGACCCGTGCAGGTTTTATTATTAAAGCGCACCCAGGGCAAGCCATGTTGCGATTCAAACGCTTATTTAACCGAGCGCGCCCAGAAAAAATTGAACTAAACATGCTTAGAGGCGTATTAAGTAGTATCGATAAGCTACTCGAACGCCAATCAAACGAATCAAACCATCATTAAGAGAACACCATGAGCGATAGCCGCACCCTTGCCTTATCCATCGCCCTGATTGAACAAGCCTCAGTCACGCCAGACGATGCAGAATGTCAGCCAATGATGTGTGACATCCTTGAACCCTTGGGTTTTGAATGTGAAACAATGCAGTTCGAAGAAGTTAAAAATTTGTGGGCACGCAAAGGCACTGAAGGTCCGTTAGTGTGTTTCGCAGGACATACTGATGTGGTTCCCACTGGACCGGAAAGCAATTGGCAGCATCCGCCATTCGACGCCACCATCAAAGACGGCATGCTATATGGCCGTGGTGCAGCGGATATGAAAGGCTCTATCGCGGCGTTTTTAGCAGCGACAGAACGTTTCGTAAAAAACCATCCCGATCACAAAGGCTCTATCGCTTACTTGATTACCAGTGATGAAGAAGGCCCAGCAAAAAACGGTACTCGCAAAGTCATCAAAACATTAGAAGAACGTAACGAAAAGATCGACATGTGCATTGTGGGTGAGCCTTCAAGTACAAAACGTTGCGGTGATGTAATTAAAAACGGACGCCGTGGTTCTCTGGGCGCGGTGATGAAAGTCAAAGGCAAACAAGGTCATGTGGCCTATCCACATTTGGCCAAAAACCCAATTCATTTAGCGGCACCTGCATTGGCAGAATTAGCGCAAGAAGAATGGGATCAAGGTAATGACTTTTTCCCTGCAACCAGTTTTCAAATCAGTAACATTCAAGGTGGAACCGGAGCCACTAATGTCATTCCTGGCGTAGTAGAAATCGTATTTAACTTCCGTTTCTCCACTGAGCTCACTGCAGATGATCTTAAATACCGCACACAAGCAATTTTAGATAAGCATGGCTTAGACTACGAAATTGAATGGAACCTTAGTGGCGAACCCTTCCTAACGGACCATGGCTCATTAGTCGATGCTGCAGTTGAAGCAATAAAGCACGTCACGGATATAGAAACTGAATTATCCACCGCTGGCGGTACCAGCGATGGTCGCTTTATCGCTCCGACCGGTGCGCAAGTCGTTGAACTTGGTCCCATCAATGCAACGATTCATCAGGTAAATGAACACGTTAGCATTCACGACCTTGAGCAATTAAGCTTGGTTTATGAGCGCATCCTTGAAAACCTATTAACGGATAAAAACGCCTAATATGCTCATTTGTCCTGTTTGTCAGACCGCGCTGCAAAAGGAGCAGCGCAGCCTTCGCTGTGAGCAAGGTCATAGCTTTGATCAAGCGAAGCAAGGCTACTTTAATCTATTGCTCAACCCTAACAAGAAAAGCAAACAACCGGGCGATGGCGTGGAAATGGTAAAAGCTCGCCGTGCTTTCTTAGATGCTGGGCATTATCAAAGCATCAGTGATTGTATAAACCAACAAGTGATTGATTATTTATGGCAAGAATCACAGATCCAAGTCTTGGATCTGGGTTGTGGCGAGGGCTATTACACTGAACGTTTACATAATGTACTGAGTGATCATCAAATAGGCCATGACTTGTTTGGTTTAGATATCAGCAAAGACGCAATTAAGTCAGCTTGTAAACGCGATAGTGCTATCAATTGGCTCGTTGCCAACGGTAAGAGCGCGCCCTTCAGTGACCATAGCCAGCACCTCGTGCTTAATATATTTAATCGAATCATGCCTGAATCATTGCACCGTCTCTGTAACGAGCAAGGGTTAGTGATTATTGTATCAAGCGGTCAATATCATCTTATGGAGTTGAAACAAGCCATATATGATAATCCTAGATTCAATGCACTCGACGTAGAAACCATTATGTCGCCCTATTTTGACCACGAGAGACGTCAACAACTGGACTTCAGCATTGAACTCCCCCAGACTGATATTCAGCACCTACTTGCTATGACGCCTCATGTCTGGCGTTCAAGTGTTGAAACTCAAGAACAGCTGAAAGAACAGCGTTGTATTTCGTTACGAGTCCATGTCAATGTGGACTTATTCAAACCCAAGGCTCTATAGCAAAATGCCATGAAATGGTTTAAACAAAAACTATATCAATTTGCCCATCAAACTCAGCTCTCACTTATGCTGTTTTTGGCTGGGCTAGGCCTGTTTTATAGTGGTATCGCCCTATTCTATTACAGCGCAGAACTTATAGGTGTTTGGCATAGTTTGTCCTATTTAGCCGCACTGGCACTGGTTGCATTTGGATTCGTAGTTGCCCTATTCGCCTATTTCGCTTTAACTTATTACCGCTGGTTTAATTTATTCAACAAACCATCACGGCCAGTCTCTAAGGATAAAAACACAGACCATGAGTAACCCAGAACGCTATCCAGATATCGAAATCTACGCACTCGATATTACGTTCAAACAAATCGGTGATTGGCTGAAAACTCGCTTTTCTGAGGTTGAGCAAACCCAACTCGTAAAAAAGAAATCTGAGGCACGTGCCACTTGGAAAGCCGATGGCATGATAGTGACCGTTTTTGGTAATGCGGTCGGTGCATTCAGCAGTATCTGGTTTCAAACCAATGCAACCCCATGGGATACCGACTTAGAATGTGCACAGACAGCATCCCATGAGCTTAACACAGAGATTCGATGCTCAAATTCTGGCTGGTCAGAAGGTCAGCGCCCTGATACAAAATGGTGGCAAATCCTTCCGAATCAACAAGAAGCTCTCATTGATTGGCAAGAACAACAATAAAAAAGGCTCGACGGGAATCCGTCGAGCCTTTCCAATTCGTACTGTGTGATCGATTATTTCACAACAGAAACGTCTTCTGCCTGTAGACCTTTTTGACCATCCACCACACTAAACTTCACGTTTTGGCCCTCACTCAAAGAGCGGTGGCCAGTTCCACGGATAGAACGAAAGTGTACAAACACGTCTTCACCGTTATCTCGCGTAATAAAACCAAAGCCTTTTTTCACGTTGAACCACTTGACTAAGCCGCGCTCACGGCCATCGTCCACGTCGTTCTCAATTAAAGTGCCAGTACCACGACGCTTATAACGACCCTGAGGCTTAGATAAGCCAGATGCCATCAGAAGTAGAACAAATACGAATGCGACACAAATCAGATAACCGAGGACAGCACCAGGCTGTTGAACAAATAACGTAACTAAGTTTTCATTACTGGCTGCAGCCACAGGATCTGCAAAGGTAAAAACCTGACTACCGCCGATGAAATAGAACAAAGCTGCCATAATGGCGGGCGCTGGAATTGCAATTAATACATTCACCAACACTTTTTTAAACGATGAGTTTTGCATCTCAAACCTTCTCACATTAACCAAATGATCAGTAATTCACGAACTTGGTGTACAATTCAGCCAAGCAAGTGTATCTAATATGAATTAGCGTTAAAAATCAACACGATAGAAATTATGACTGATAACTCAGACGAACAAATCACCGATCTACAAATGCGAATCGCTTTTTTAGAAAACAATGTGGAAGAAATGAATCAAGTAATTACCCAGCAACAAGCGCAAATTACGCTGCTGGAGCGAGCATTGAAACACATTAATTCTCGCTTAGATGAAGTGGGAAGTTCCCAAATAAAGGGAGCGGACGAGGAAACGCCGCCCCCACACTATTGAGAAAAGACTCAAGCGGTTGCTTTAGCGACGCAAGCGCCATCGAGCAACAAGCCACACTAACAAAGTGAGTAAGACGGGTGCCACCGCAATATTCAGCACTTTAAGTTGCGTACCGAGAGTTTCAATATCTTTGTCCAGCTCATGACGAACATCCCTTAATGCCTTACGAATCGCCAGCTTTTCCTCTTGGAAAGCTGCAAGCGTGGCTTCTTGCTCTGGACTTAACATCATGGAATCCTGATTCCTTTGTTGCTCTAACTCTGCCATACGCTGTTCCGTTTCTTGCAACTGTTGCTGTAGTCGACGTTCGTTGTCTAGGTACTGCTCTTCTGCTTCAAGCTTTAAATCCTCTACAACGACGAAAGGTCGATGGAAGCGTCCTCGTGAGCGAATATCGATAAGATCAGCGCTACCTACAAATTGCTCAAGCATATTGCTAGTAAAAGCGCCATTGTCAGCCCATGGCTGCATCACACGCTGTCCAAAGAAATTTTCAACACTTACCCAAAGGCGATCAGTCAATACATCTGTATCGGCCACCACAATAGCGTTTAGCTTGTCAGTGCTGGCGATGTGATCGACTTTCGATTCAACCGCTTCAGGCGGTTGATCAAAGGCACTGGTCGCCTGACCACTGATGCGAGCAGCCAATACATAACTGTTTTCTTCGCTTTCTGGATCTTCCAACTTATCTGCCACTGCATTCATAATTTGGCGCGGATCTTTCAGCATTTTGTACTGATTTACGTCCATCGTATGCGCATAGGGACTCGACCATGCCAAAGCATCAAACTGAGTAGTCGCCTGCTCAGGGGCACTGAGCGTCCCTGCACTGGCGAAGTTAACCACTTCAAGATCAGCCGTCACCACTTCATTCGGGTTAAGGCTCTCCGGTTGCACACCCAACAATCCGAAATGGCGTACAGGCGGCAGCCCTTGGCCAACCGATACTGTTAGGCCATACGCTTTATCCACAACAATATCGTCGGGTAAATATTCTACTCCCCAAGCATCTAATAGCGGCGCCACAGCGTTTAACCCAAGCTGAGATGCAGCCGGATCCATCATGTGGCTCTGATCAGTCTCTGCATGAGGATCAACAAATAACACTATCTTTCCGCCATTCATAGCGTATTGATCAATTGCATATAAAGCCTGATCGTCAAGTTCTTTAGGTTGTACCAATACCAATAAGTCCAACTCATTACTGAGTTCATCCATTGATTCACTCAATAAACGCACGTCATAGAGTCGATCCATTTGCTCGTAAACAACCCAAGGAGGCAACTGACCGCCGCGCTGCATATCAAATCCCCCTGTCATATCTAGACTAGAATACAGACCGACCTTTGGGTTCATAGCTTGGCCTAAGCGATAAATCATTTCACTGAGTTCATATTCAAGAAAAGCTTCTCGGTCTGGCTGCAAGAACGCAATAATCGCTTCATTATTTCGAGTGTTTTTTGCGTGCAAACCGAAGTAAACATCATCTCCGGTGGCAATTGGCACTGCTTGTAAGCCTGCCTCTGCCGCTTGATCCTCAGCTTCCGAAAAAGGTTCTGGGTCAATAACGTCAAAACTAATTTTTCCATCAGCTAACAGCACATACTCTTCGAGTATTTCTTCAACACGGCTTGCATAACCACGCAAAGCGGTTAAGTCTTTACTTGCTTTATCGCTAAAATAAAGTGTTAGCTGAATGTCCTCTTCTAAGTCTGATAGTAAGCGTTCTGTACCACCACTCAGACTATAAACTTGTTCCTGTGTTAAATCCGCACGCCAGTTATCGAGACTCAACTGAGTAACGATCAATACCGCGACGAACAAAACCGCGGCGGCAATCACTTTTACAATATTAGACTTCATTCTTGATTCCTTAGCTTGCCTTGTTTCGCGTAATCACAACTTCCGTTAAAAACAACCAAAAAACCATCATGGCAATAAAATAGATAATATCTCGCACGTCCAGCACACCGCGAGCGATCGCATCGAATCGAGTTAAAAAGCTTAAACCAGCTACAAAATCAGTCACCCAACTTGGAGCCCAAGCAAAAGCATCTAAAACCATCGGCACGCCGGAAACCATAAAGACAAAACACACGACCACAGTAAAGATAAATGCAACTATTTGATTTTTTGTTGTAGCTGACATGCAACTGCCTATGGCCAAGAAACTGCCCGCCATTAGCCAACTACCGAAATAGCCAGCAATGATCACTCCTTGATCCGGTTCGCCCAAATAATTCACAGTCAACCAAATGGGAAAACTTAAGAGCAACGCCAGTCCTGCAAACAACCAAGCGGCAAAAAATTTACCCAGGACCGCGTTGCGCACTCCAATAGGTAATGTCATCAACAATTCAATAGTGCCTAGTTGACGTTCTGGCGCCCACAACCCCATAGCAATTGCAGGCAAAAAGAAGAGATATAACCAAGGGTGAAAATTAAAGAATGCACTGAGATCGGCTTGGCCTCGCTCGTAAAAATTACCCAGATAAAAGGTAAATACTCCCGCCAATACTAAAAAAATAAAAATAAATACATAGGCAATTGGGGTTGCAAAATAACTATGCAATTGCCGTTTTGCTAGTAACCACGTCATATTCATCAGTTACTCCTTAATCTTGTCCATGGTTATGGCGACTGGTCACCTGGCGGAAGACATCTTCCAAACGACCTTTTTCCAAATGCAGGTTTTCCACTGGCCATTTGTTTTCATCAAGAAAACGAACTAATTGAGGCAACTGCATACTGCCGTTTTCTGGAAATAACATATATTGGCGCTCTCCCAGCACTTCAACAGCATCAATTCCGGTAATTTGAGACAACTGATCCTCAGCCTCCTCTACGTCACTTTCTAGCTGCAGTTGTATAGCATTGTGATGACGACTTTCTCGCTCAAGAGTTTGCGGCTCACCATCTAAAAGCAATTTACCTTGGTTGATAATCACAGCACGAGTACAAACCGCACTGACCTCTTCCAAGATATGAGTAGAGATGATCACGATTTTATCTTTCGCCAGCCCTTTAATGAGCTCTCTAACCTGATGTTTCTGATTGGGATCCAACCCATCTGTCGGCTCATCTAAAATAAGCACCTGCGGATCGTGAATAATGGCCTGAGCCAGCCCCACTCGTCGGGCAAAACCTTTAGAGAGATTCTCTATCGGCTTATCTAGCACGCCACTCAATTCAACTTGATCAATAACTATATCCAAACGCTTTCGCTTTATTTCGCCCTGTAGTCCTCGGATATCAGCAATAAAATTGAGAAAACCCCGCACAGTCATTTCTTGATAGGCTGGCGCACCCTCAGGCAAATAACCAATCAGTTGCTGCGCTGCTTTAGGGTTTTGCAAAACGTCGATATCAAAAACTGAAATATTCCCACTGGTTGGCTTTAAAAACCCTGTTAACATTTTCATCGTCGTAGATTTACCCGCACCATTTGGCCCAAGAAAACCCAATACTTCCCCTGGCGATACGGATAAATCCAACTGATTCACAGCTTTGAATCCATCAAAGTCTTTCGTAAGTTTTTCCACACGAATCATGTTTTAACTCTCTTATAATCGGTCGTGCTGAAATATCAAAAAAGGTCGAGTTGCCCTGCTTGAGACGAGAACAAGCAAAACAAAAAAATGACCATTTTCAGTGAACAAAGTTCCACTGATACCCAGTCGTGGGCCGTTAAATATGCCCCCACCCTGTTATATTCGGCGTCAAACATAGCATAGATCCTAGTGGGTTTCATAAACACACGTCAGGATAAACATCATTCGTCATAAACAAGTGTTCACTTTCCCACCCCGAAAGGATTATGCCACTCGGTGCTGGCTCGCAAAATTACATCCAGATAGTTGGCTAACAGGAAAAGGCTGCTACAATCGGCGCTTCATCTATACTGAGTGTCATATTAATTGACCGAATGAGTGAATGAGGTAAAGGTTTTGCGCTCAATTATTGCTTTTTTAAATGGTATTTCGCGTCTTTTGTTAAAGATTTGGGTTCGTACAGAAGTTGTGGGCGCGAAAGACCTTACTCAAAATACTTCAGACAATCACGAAGATCGAGCGGACGATTCAGCCAAGCCTGATAAAGTGACTTTTTACGCTTTACCCCAACGTTCATACAGCGCCGCGCTGGTTGTGGACAGTGAAACTCGAAAACATGACTTGCCCCATGCGCTAGAGAGCTTCGAAATCGAAGGTAAACGCTTCAACAATCGCGTGATTTATTTATCTCGCAGCGAAGGCAACTGGTTCCGTCGTCGCAACATGCCTTACTTGCATCCTAATGTGCCCTTGATGTTCGAGCTCAATAAAGCGAATCCGAATCTAGATATCGAAATTATCCCTGTGAATGTATTCTGGGGGCGTTCACCAAACAAGGAAAAAAGCTTCCTGAAAATTTGGCTCGGAGATACCTGGTCAGTGACCGGCCCGTTTCGTCGCTTCGTCAGTATTCTATTAAATGGGCGCAATACCTTCGTCAACATGAGCCAACCAATCAATGTGACGCAGATGCAGGCAGAAAATAGCAAGCTTGATGAAGCTCGCTTCCTACGTAAATTAGGCCGTATCTTACGCGTACATTTCCGCCATATTCGCACAGCCGTGATCGGCCCTGATCTTAGCCACCGACGTACACTAGTACATAGACTGGTACGTAAACCCATGGTGAAAGCAGCCATTGAGAAGGAAATGCAAGACAAAGGCATTTCCCGAGAAAAAGCCAAGGCCCGCGCAATTAAATATGGCGATGAGATCGCTTCAAACCAAAGCCATAGTACTATCCGCTTTTTAGATATCTTGCTCACGTGGGTCTGGAACAAGCTCTACAACGGTGTCAATGTCCACAACCTTGATGGCTTGAAGAAAGTCTACAAAGATAATGAGATTATCTATGTGCCCTGCCACCGCAGCCACATTGATTATTTACTGTTGTCTTATGTGTTATTCAAAAACGGCATCGTACCACCTCAAATTGCCGCGGGTATTAACCTAAACCTACCAGTGGTTGGGCCAATACTGCGACGCGGTGGCGCTTTCTTCATGCGTCGCAGTTTCAAAGATAATCCACTTTATAGCGCCGTCTTCGATGAATATCTGCACGCCATATTTACTTCTGGCTACAGTACAGAGTATTTCGTGGAAGGTGGTCGGTCTCGAACGGGACGTACATTAAAACCACGAGCTGGCATGATCGCCATGACCGTGCGCAGCTTTCTTAGAGACAGTCATAAGCCAATTGTATTTATGCCAGTTTATATCGGTTATGAAAAAGTATTCGAGGGCGGTACTTATATTGGTGAACTTCGTGGCAAATCCAAGAAAAAAGAATCCTTATCTGGTGTATTTAAAACCATTAAAGATCTCAAGAAAAACTTTGGTAAGGTCAACCTAGCCTTTGGCGATCCTATTGATTTAAACAGCTACCTAGAGCAAGAAAATCCCGGCTGGAAACAACAGGATCATGGTGCTGACTATCGGCCAGATTGGGTACCTAAGGCAGTGAGCAACCTATCACTAGAGGTAGTCACGCAAATCAACAAAGCTGCTGTGTTGAACCCAATCAACATGGTTTCCTTGGCTCTACTTGCAACACCAAAGCAAAGTATGGATGAAAAGATCTTGAGCCAGACGCTGAATCTATACCGTGATTTGGCTCAAGACATGCCGTATAGCCACCTAACACAATTGCCAGAAGGTGATGGTCAGGATTGGATTCACTACGCTGAAGAAATGAATGCCATAGAGCGCTTGAAACACCCTCTGGGGGATATTATTCGGGTAGACGAAGAACAAGCGGTGATGCTGACGTATTATCGTAACAATGTGATCCATCTCTACGCGATTCCTTCTATGCTGGCATGTCTCTTCATTAACAACATGAAAATGAAGCGCCAGGATGCCATTCGCTTTGCCACCACCATTTACCCCTATTTAAAAGCCGAGCTATTTTTACATTGGCAAGAAGATGAGATTCAACCAGTGGTCGAACAATGGCTAGATCTATGTGTCGAGAAAGGTTATTTGAGCGCAGACGGTGAGTTTTTGGTGCGTCCGAGTGTCAGTTCCAATGACTACATCATTCTATCTGTATTGTCAGAGCAGGTGATACAGATACTAGAGCGCTACTATATCGCCATTGCTCTGTTGCAACGCTCGGGATCGGGCACGCTAACGAAAGATGAAATGGTACAAAACTGCTCGCTTATGGCTCAACGAATATCCATACTTCATGGTTTAAACGCACCTGAGTTCTTTGACAAAGCTCTTTTCAAAAATCTCATCGATGAATTATTGGAAAGACAAGTCTTAAGCCTAGATGACGAAAAAATCATTTTCGGTGACAGCATCAACATCATCGCAGAGGATGCCAGAATACTTCTCAATGCAGAATTACGCCGAAGCATCTTGCAGGTTACGCTGAACTAATGCACCACTAACAGACAAAAGTTAAACGAACGTTTGAAAAAAAACGGCCTTAGGGCCGTTTTTTTATTGGGTCTGTTGCTTGTGCTGTGATTTATCACTTTGCTTGGAGTATTGATGAAGCAACTTCAGGTATTTAGGCGTCAAACCAATATCTTCGTATAGCGGATCCCCCAATTCATCAAACGATACTACTTTCTTACCTGGTTTATAGGGCATTTGCCGCTCGACTTCATCTAACGCCGTTGTGATTAATTGCGATAGGATTTGATTTCGATCCATTCCAGGATAGAGGCCCACCAAAGCCTCCACTCTTGCAGCATCTTTTTTGGATAAGCCTAAGGTGAATTCAGTCTCGGACTGCTTGTCTGATCGAACCTTTTCCCACGACGCAATTAACTCTTTAACATTCATTATCAACCTCTACTTTTGTACAGACGGGCATGATCAAAAAAATTTCGATCCGCTGCCATTCAGCAGTAACTTCATCAATTTAAAGCACCACTAGACGGTCACCCTCCTCTCAATGAGTTTAGTCCAATGAGAATGAATTAACTTTGCAAAACTGTGTATTTTTGTATACACCACACCAAAATATTGGCATCGTTTCTGCTTGCAATAGATACTCATGCTCACTTTTTCCTATACTCTATAGTGGTATGATCGAATTTTCCTAATTCAACCCTAGGAGCCATAAATGAATACGTTGGATGACGCACTAAAAGAAAATGTTCGCCTACTTGGCAACTTGCTAGGGGATGTCATCGAGCAAGACTTGGGGCCTAATTTCATCGATAAGATTGTTACCATTCGCACACTTGCTAAAACGGCTAGAGCAAACAGCACGCAAGACGATGAACATTTTGGTGATGAACTTATACAATACCTAAATAACCTGCCTGATGATGAAGTTATTCCGATTACGCGCGCCTTCAATCAATTTTTAAATTTGGCCAATATTGCTGAACAATACCACGACGTGGTTCGACGCCGTCGACAAGACGAACATGATATGTTGCACAATCTGGATGAAGTTCTAGACGAGCTCAAGCAATCCAACAGCTCAACTGATCTTACTCATGCCATCGAGCAAATGGATATTCAATTAGTACTGACAGCACACCCCACTGAAGTGACCCGTCGAACACTGATTCAGAAATACGAGCATGTATTCAACAGTTTAAATCAACTGGATACTCAGCCCTATGAAGTCGAACGACATCAGATTTTGAACCGGCTAAAACAAATTATTACGCAAATTTGGTACACTGATGAAATTCGTCATCAGCGCCCAACGCCTGAAGACGAGGCCAAATGGGGATTTGCCGTTATAGAAGGCTCACTTTGGCAGGCTATTCCTAATTTTTATCGCCAATTGGATGAATTATTATTATCTAAAGATTTAGATCCTTTAAGTTTAGACATTGCCCCCATTCGTATTCATTCTTGGATGGGTGGAGATCGCGATGGCAACCCTAATGTTACTGCCAAAGTGACACAAAATGTGGTTTGGCTTGGACGCTGGATGGCAGCGGACCTTTACCTTCGAGATATTCATACTTTGGGTAGCGAATTATCCATGCAGCAGTGCAGTGAGTCCTTACGTAAAAAGGTGGGCGATGCCAATGAACCGTATCGAGCTTTATTGCATGAACTGCGCGAACAACTGAAGCAAACGCGAGCGTATGCAAAAATGCGCTTAGAGGGTAAAAAAGCCACTCGCCAAGGTATCTTTAGCGCAAATGATTTATTTTCTACATTAAAACATTGCTACGACTCTTTGATAGAGTGCAATATGCCGCTGGTAGCCAATGGCACTCTATTGGACACACTAAGACGTGTTAAAGCTTTTGGTATGACATTGTGCCCGTTAGATGTTCGCCAAGAAAGTGGTCGTCACGCACAGGTATTCAGTGAACTAACTGAATATTTAGAAATTGGCGACTATGCCCAATGGACTGAAGACCAAAAACAAGCTTTTTTAATAGCCGAGCTTGAAAATAAACGTCCGCTTCTGCCTCCTCATTGGCAGCCAAGCGCAGAAGTCCAAGAAGTTCTAGACACCGCCAGGGTTATCGCTCAAGAAGATGACGCATGCTTTTCCAATTATGTGATTTCCATGGCCACTAGCCCAAGTGACGTATTGGCAGTCGCGCTTATTTTAAAAATGTGTGGGCAACAGTCTCCTATGCCGATTGCTCCATTATTTGAAACACTCAGCGATTTAGATGGTGCGGCGCAAACCATCAATCGATTACTCTCGATCGACTGGTATCGAGCCTATAATGGCGGCAAACAAATGGTGATGATCGGTTACAGCGATAGCGCTAAAGATGCCGGACAGCTGGCGGCATCATGGGCCCAATACCGAGCTCAAGAAGAATTGGTCAAGGTATGTGATGAACATTCTACTGAATTAATGTTATTCCATGGCCGCGGCGGAACTGTCGGTCGAGGTGGCGGCCCCTCTTTGGGTGCTATTCTGTCTCAGCCTCCGGGAAGCGTTCGCGGACGTATTCGGGTTACCGAGCAAGGTGAGATGATTCGATTCAAGTTTGGTCACCCTGAATTAGCAGTGCGCTCATTGCAATTGTATGCTTCTGCAGTCTTAAAAGCCTCTTATCAACCGCCTCTTGCGCCGTCTGATCATTGGCGTGAGATTATGAACCAAATCAGTGATGAATCAGTTAAAAGCTATCGTCAAATAGTGAGAGAAAACCAAGAATTTGTCCCCTACTTTAGAGCGATAACACCAGAGCAAGAATTAGGCAAACTGGCTTTAGGCTCGCGCCCTGCAAAACGCAAAGCCAGTGGTGGCGTTGAAAGTTTACGCGCAATTCCTTGGATTTTCGCTTGGATGCAAATTCGATTAATGCTGCCCGCTTGGCTTGGCAGTGACGAAGCCCTAGATCATTACATGCGATCCGATTCTGGAAAAAAAGAACTGCAAAAAATGGCCAAGGAATGGCCTTTCTTTTCAACATTAACCGACATGCTTGAGATGGTGCTAAGCAAAACAGATAGTAACATCGCGCATTACTACGAACGCCGCCTAACCAATAAAGAACAACAAGGTTTGGGGCGTATTTTGCGCCAACGGTTACAGGTGGCCATTACTAACATCTGCCAAATTAAACAGGTCGACGAGTTGTTGGAAAACGCACCTATTATCGCTGAATCCATGGGTGTGAGAAATCCTTATACGGACCCATTACACTTCTTACAGGCAGAACTATTGAAACGAACCAGGGAACAAGAAACAGAAAATATCGACCATGCCTTAAAAGTAACCATGGCCGGCATTGCAGCCGGTATGCGGAACACAGGATAGACCTTAGTCTAAAGCTTGGTTTATCCCCCTTTGGAACCTCCCTGTAAAGCTTGCCGAAACCTGTTCGCTCAGGTAAGGTGAGCTTTTTTTGATCCTAAGTGTCTAATTTTTAACCTAAATCTCCACGGATATATGTCCCTATGGCCTAGTCATCATTTCTGGGCCATGGCGAGATAGATTCAAATGTAAATAAGGAAACACGTTCATGCGTATCATTTTGTTAGGTGCTCCTGGCGCGGGTAAAGGTACTCAAGCTCAATTTATTTGCGAAAAATACGAAATTCCACAAATTTCCACCGGTGACATGCTGCGTGCTGCAGTAAAAGCAGGTACAGAAGTCGGCAAACAAGTGGAACAAGTGATGCAATCTGGTGGCTTGGTGTCTGACGACCTAATCATTTCTCTAGTTAAAGAGCGTATTAAGGAAGATGACTGCGCTAACGGCTGCCTATTTGATGGTTTCCCTCGTACGATTCCACAAGCTCAAGCCATGATTGATGCTGGAGTAGATATCGATTATGTCGTTGAAATCGCAGTTGACGACGAAGAAATTGTAAAACGTATGAGTGGCCGTCGCGTTCATCCAGCGTCTGGCCGTACCTATCACATCGTTTACAATCCACCGAAAGTCGATGGAAAAGATGACGCCACTGGCGAAGATCTAGTTCAGCGTGAAGACGACGCAGAAGAAACCGTACGTAAGCGCCTTAAAATTTATCACGATCAAACCGCACCCTTGGTTGGCTTCTACAAAGAACTTAAAGATGAGAATGCACCAAAATATGTTCATATTCCTGGTGTTGGTGGATTAAACGATATCCGTGACAATATTTTTAAGGCCCTAGACAACTAAAACGCAAAAAACCTTGAAAATACGAAAGGCGATCAAATTGATCGCCTTTTTTTTGCAAAAAACGTCAATTTATAGACTTTTATTCCTTTCATTTCATATTTCAAGGCAAAACAATCCGAAAAACAGTCATACCTTAGTAATCAAAAAACTCTTATCCGAGTGAACGCTCTCAAAAATTAATCTTTGCTTGCTACGATCCACGAAATACACACCAAAAAACTAAAATTTGTTGTCAGTTACTCTATCAATAACATGAGAATGAAATATGTCATCTCAATAAAGGGTTTTGCATTCTTTTATGAAGCAATTTTCTTTTTCGAAATAACACGAAACAGCCTGCATTCCATTTCCGGTTTACCCACTTATTTTTATAAATTTGCAATTGCATCACTAAAAAATTTACACTGACGCTAACACGCAAAGTTGTAATTTTTTTGGTGATTCTCGTGAATAAAGGGAGTGTTTTACGCCAAATTGCGTGATTTCTTCATGATAAAGTGGTTTTTTTTAAAAAAATCCTTTATTTTTGGTCGTTAAGACGTTGCTCTTAACTTTTTTATGCTATTTTTCTATTGAATACCGTCCACAACCACAGGGAAAAAAGTATGGCTAGAGGTCGTAAAAAAACTGCAGCTAAAAAACGTGCAGCTAAAAAAACAACTGTTGCGGCAGTAGTATCGCCAGCAGTTAAGAAAGCTGAAAAAGCGAGTGAAAAGGCAAACGCCGCTGTTAAATCTGCCCAAACAAAAGTAGATGCAGCCAACAAGAAGTTAGCCGCCGCTCGTAAAAAGGCTCAATCAACTAAGACTGCTGCTGCCAAGCGTGCTGTTGAGACAGCTCGAAATGCAGTCGCTAAGCAGAAAGATTTACTGGCTAAGGCAAAAGACTCTGTTCGCGAAGCTAAGGCTCAGATGCAGAAAGCTAACATCGAAGCTAAGATGCAAGAAGCTAAAGCTAAAGCAGAAGAAACTGTCAAAGCATATGAATCTCAGCTAGCTGAGAAAGCAGACGCAGATCTAAGCAAAGCAGTTGCCGCATTTGAAACTAAATGGCGTGCAGCACGTGCGAAGAAAGACGCTGCCAAGGTAAAAGCTCGTGCTAAAAAAGCTGAGCAAAAGAACAAGCAAGCCGCAAAAAAAGCAAATGCTAAGCTAAAAGAGCTTGCCAAGCCTAAGGCTGCCAAGAAAACTGGCCGCAAAAAGACTGCAGCGAAGAAAAAGACAGCTCGTCGTAAGGCAGCCAAGAAGAAGTAATCCTTAGTTCATAAGAATTACTCAAAAAAAACCGAGGAAGTGGAAACGTTCTCGGTTTTTTTAGTTTCTCAACAAGCTTGTTGATTTATAACGACTTTTTCGTTGTGTGCCGTCACCAATTTTGCCCTTCATTGTGCCCTCCCCTGTGTATTCGTGATAAAATTACATTTCATTTAATTGTTGTGTTGTGAATTATGGCCATAATTCTTGCCATTGAAGCCGCTAGTGATTTTTGCAGTATCGCTCTTGATGATGGTACTGACTGTTTTCAGGAAGTACTTCCTGCTGCTCGTTCTCACAGTAAGCTGCTGTATCCCATGTTAAACCGACTGCTAAAAGAAGCCGGATATTCGCCAAAACAATTGGATGCTATTGCCTTTGCTAAGGGACCGGGTTCTTTTACTGGTCTTAGGATCGCTGCTGCAACAGCTCAAGGTATTGGTTTTGCGAACGACATACCTCTGCTGCCCGTTTCTACATTGCAAGCTATGGCGCAACAAGTGCACTCCTCTACTAATGCAGAGACATCCATTACATTAATGGATGCACGGATGAACGAATTCTATGGTGGTGAATACGCTTTAAAGGATGGCTTGATGTCACCTTTAATGGATGACTTCATTGCGTCGCTGAAAACGACACCAGAGCAATTAAATATGCAACCCGCAGATCGTTTGTGTTGTGCGCAGGATCTCTTGTCAGAACTGGACCCGGCATGGTCCAATATTGCTCTAGAAGCTCAACACCTGAATCTTGAAGCCAAGTACCTGCTTCCCAAAGCCAAAGCCATGTTTGCCAATCATGAAGGTTGTCAACCAGAGGATATTGAATTGGTTTACTTACGAGAACAGGACCATTGGAAAACCATCAAGCAGCAAAAAGAATTAAAACAATAGGCAGAACGATATGGAATGGTGGCAAGCGATCGTACTCGCAATTCTGCAGGGATTGACAGAGTTTTTACCCATATCAAGTTCTGCACATTTAATACTACCCTCACAATTATTAGGTTGGCCCGATCAAGGCTTGGCATTTGATGTGGCCGTACACGTGGGTACACTCATCGCAGTCATGAGTTATTTCCGAAAAGACATCAAACAAATACTCGTCGGTTTGTCTCAACAGCATATACACCACAAACCTAACAGTGATGCTCGTCTAGCTTGGTGGGTGGTCATAGCAACGATTCCTGCAGGGCTGCTGGGTATATGTTTTGATGGTTTAATTGAAGACTATTTACGTAATGCGCTTGTCATCGCCGCAACCACAATTATTTTCGGGCTTTTATTATGGTATGCCGATACACGCCAGCACTTGTTAAAACAAATCAATGACATGCCCGCAAAACATGCACTGTATATAGGTATAGCCCAAGCGTTAGCCCTCATTCCTGGCACCAGCCGTTCAGGTATTACAATTACCGCGGCCATGTTAATGGGATATTCTCGAAGTGCTGCTGCTCGCTTTAGCTTTTTAATATCTATGCCCTTGATTCTGCTGGCTGGAAGCTATAAATCGTATGAGTTACTCACTACCATTTCACCTATTCCTTGGTCCTTTATCTTCATGGGCGCACTGGTTAGCGCGATTAGCGCCTATATCTGTATCTATTTCTTCTTAAAACTCATTGAACAGCTTTCTATGAAGCCGTTCGTTATTTATCGCTTAATTTTAGGTTGTTTCCTCATCGCATTTGTTGCTTTAGGACTGGTTGAATAATGCAATATCCTATTGGTGTTATTTGCGCGGACGATACACTCATCAAAACGGCTAAGGAATACGCCAATGAATTAAACATTGGTGTTTTTCAACGGCCTAACCAAGATGGTTTATATCTGTTCTATGACATGGATGGATTAGCACTCAAGCAAGTGACCAAAAAACCCATGGGCGAACTTCGTATCGACTTTGCCGACGGCGGACTCACATGGAGACGCAATCATGGTGGTGGTAACGGTCAGGCTATTGCAAAAGCAATAGGTGTAAAACAAAAGGCACGTTTGTCCGTTCTAGACGCGACAGCAGGTACAGCCACAGACAGCTTTATTTTAGCTGCACTAGGTTGTAATGTGACCATGATTGAGCGCCATCCAGTGGTAGCATTACTACTTCAAGATGGACTAGAAAGAGCCGGACTCAATACCGACGTACGTGATATCACTCAGCGCATGTCGTTATTCAAAGGGGATGCTTTAGATTCTTTATCGCAACTGCAAGAGTCATTTGATGTGGTTTATCTGGACCCTATGTTCCCGCACAGTGAGAAAAAAAGCGCTCAGGTCAAAAAATCCATGCAATATTTTCGCGATATGGTGGGTAAAGATGAGGATGCTGATGGGTTGCTTGAGCCCGCTCTAGATCTCGCCCGCTATCGTGTGGTGGTTAAACGTCCACGTAAAAGTCCCTTCTTAAGCAATCGGCAGCCTACGATTAGCCATGAAGGAAAAGCCAATCGCTTTGATATATATGTAATTCAATCAATGAAAGACACTGAATAGGTGCCCACATAATATTAAAGGCCTCTTTTTTTGGCCTCATCCCACAATGCATCCATTTGCTGCAAACCCGCTTCACTTAATGTAATTCCTTGCTTCGCCAGCTCAGATTCAACAAATTGAAAACGTCGCGTAAACTTATTATTAGTACTACGTAAAGCTACTTCAGACTTAACCCCCAAATGACGACTTAAATTAGCCACGGCAAAAAACACGTCACCCAACTCGTCTTGTATATGCTCCTGCCGACCCGAATTAATTGCCTCACGAAGTTCTGAGATTTCTTCCTCTATTTTGTCTATAACAGGCATG
Organism: Bermanella marisrubri; assembly: GCF_012295615.1. Taxonomy (NCBI): domain Bacteria; kingdom Pseudomonadati; phylum Pseudomonadota; class Gammaproteobacteria; order Oceanospirillales; family Oceanospirillaceae; genus Bermanella; species Bermanella marisrubri. Next base: position 1,076,381 of record NZ_CP051183.1, on the reverse strand, counting down.
GGGTCAGACCAATCGAATCCTTGAGTGGAAGCTCGCTTCTGAAGCTTTTCCGCGCGCTGCAATGCCGGTAACGCATGCGGAATATCATCTAAAACACTGGATTTGGATTGGGCCGCACTCAATTGAGCCTTTTCGTTACGCTCTTGCTGTTTGATCTTTTCCCAATTCGCCTTGATTTCAGCTTCGCCTAGTTCTGATTCACGATTCTCAGCATGCAAACTACCACTTGGAAAAACATGAGGATGGCGTCGAACCAACTTATCAACCAAGGTGTGAACAATATCTGTAAAAGCGAAATAATTTGATTCTTTACCAATTTGAGCGTAAAAAATAATTTGAAACAGCAAATCCCCCAGCTCTTCTTTCAAATGACCATAGTCTTTTGACTCGATAGCATCTACCACCTCATAAACCTCTTCTAAGGTATAAGGTACTATCGAGTCAAAGGTCTGCTTAATGTCCCAAGGGCAGCCCGTCTGAGGGTCACGCAGGCGCTCCATAAGATAAAGTAAATCGTCAACCGTGTACTGTGTCATATAAACCTTTAATGATGCTCACGACGAACATCAATGATATTTGGCAGCATCTGCAGTTTATTTAAGATCTTACCTAAACGCTGCAAGCTGTCGATTTCAATGGTCACTTTGAGATCCGCTGTTCCGTCATCTTGAGACAAGGTATTAAACGAAACTATATTTACCTCATCGTTGGCCAATGTCATACTGACATCTTTCACCAAACCTCTTCGATCGTAAGCTTTCAATACTACCTCGACCGGATACAAATTCTCGGGTTGCTGACCCCAGCTGACTTCAGTAATTCTGTTGCCGTGGTGGCGCTTTAAATTAAGCACATTAATACAATCGGCACGATGAATACTAATACCTCGACCCTGCGTCACATAACCTACAATAGGGTCACCAGGTACCGGCTGGCAACAAGGTGCAATACTCGTTAAAAGCTTGCCAACGCCATGAATGTAGACATCATCACTGCCTTCAATCTGCTGTGGCGTGCTAGTTTGGGGAAGTAGACTAAGTTGTGATTCCTTCTCTTGCTGTTGTGGTGCTATTTGACGCTGAGCATGACTGAGCACTTGGGAAACACGCAATGTTCCGGCCCCAACGGCGGCATACAGGTCTTCAACGCTGTGGAAATTACAATCTTGTGCTAATTCCTGTACGTTAATGTTGCGGAAACCAATGCGCTTCAGCTCTGGCAGTAATACGCCTTTTCCATCAATGATATTCTGATCACGTGCTTGCGACTTAAACCAAGCAGCGACTTTTGCCCTTGCACGACTGGTAGAGACATAACCGTTTTCAGGGTTTAACCAATCACGACTGGGATGTGCTTCTTTACTGGTTAATATCTCTACTTGATCTCCGGTTTTCACACGGTATGACAAAGGCACTATTCGTCCATTTATTTTCGCACCACGGCAACGATGACCAATCTCCGTATGCACTCTGTATGCAAAATCAATAGGGGTCGATTCCGGCGGTAAATCAACGACGTGGCCTTCAGGTGTGAAGACATAAACACGGTCAGGTGTGACATCTTGGCGAAGACTTCCCATCAATTCGCCCAAATCACCCAATTCATCATGCCACTCAAGTACTTGGCGTAGCCATGAGATCTTTTCCTCATAGCCGTTGTCTTTGCTACTGACGTCGGTGCCTTTATATAACCAGTGGGCGCACACACCTAATTCGGCATCTTCGTGCATATCGAATGTACGAATTTGTACTTCTAGCACCTTGCCCTCGGGGCCAATCACTGCTGTATGTAAGGAGCGATAACCGTTTTCTTTTGGGTTAGCGATGTAGTCATCAAATTCGTGGGGGATGTGTTTCCAGAAAGTGTGGGTTATACCCAATGCGGCATAACAATCTTTCACTTCTGGTACCAAAATACGTACCGCTCGAATGTCGTAAACTTGGCCAAAATCAATATTCTTGCGATTCATTTTTCGCCAAATACTATAGATATGCTTCGCTCGCCCTTGCACATCGCATTCAATCCCCGATGCTTCAATCGCGTTCTTCAATGTCTCAACCACATTGGCTACATATTCTTGGCGATCTAAACGCTTTTCATCGAGTAACTTTGCAATTTGTTTGTAGGCTTCGGGTTCTAGATAGCGAAAGCTAAGGTCCTCTAGCTCCCATTTTATGTGACCAATACCCAATCGATGAGCCAAAGGCGCATAAACATCGAAGACTTCTCTGGCCACCTTCATACGGCGCTCTTCTGGCGCATTTTTGACTACCCGAATAACACTCGTCCGTTCTGCAAGTTTGATCAATGCAACACGTACATCATCGATCATAGCCACCAGCATTTTGCGAATGTGCTCAACTTGCGCTTCGCTTTGACCTAAAACCTTTAATCGCGAAGCACTTTGCGCCTGTGTAATTGCCGCCATACGCAATACACCATCGATCAGTTTCGCAATTTCTTCGCCAAATTCTTTTTCGACCTTTTCTAAACTGAGTCTTCCCTCACGTACAGGTCGATAGATAATCGCGGCGATGACACTGGCTTGATCCATGTGCAATTCCGCCAGCACCTGTGTCATCTCAATACCAATCTGCAAACTCGACATATCCGAGTTCCATTGCGCATGATTACTGATGGCATCCATCTCAATGGTCTGAGCGAGATCGCATGCGCGCCGAAATATATCAGGATCACGAATTTCGACCTGTTGACTCAAGTCTTGTAACAACCTTTCCGTATCCAATACACCGTCGTTGATGTAGTGATCGTCGCGTACTTTTACCACTTTGTATCCTTAACTGGGCGGGCTGAATAATGCCATAGTCTCCACATGCTTGGTTTGCGGAAACATATCTAAGACTACGACCTTATCCAATTTAAAGCCGGACTCCACTAGAACAGCGGCATCCCTAATGAGAGATGAAGGTTCACATGCCACATACAAGACACGGCTCTTTTGTTTTGCTACCCAAGGCATAATTACCGCAGCCCCTGCTCTGGGTGGATCCAAGACAATGACATCTGCCGCTGATAAACGTTCAACAGCATCTAAATTGTCTAGATTTCCTAGCTGAACGTCCACATTGCTTAATTCATTGCGTTGCGCGTTGTGTTGCAAATCTGCAACCATTTTTTTGTCTAGCTCTACAGCACAGACTCGCTTAGCGTGTTGTGCCAGAGGTAGTGTGAAGTTGCCTAATCCTGCAAACAAATCCAGCACGGTCTCATGAGCTTTTACGTTCAACCATTGTAATGCAGTCTGTACCATCTGCTCATTGACCCGACCATTGGCTTGGATAAAACTATTGCTAGCAAAATGAATACGCATGCCTGCCACATTAAACCAAAGGGTCTTATCATTTGGCTGAAAAAGCGTTTCAATCGCATCGTCACCTTGTATATCTAGTTGCACAGCTTCGCTTTTGGCCCACTCTATAAGTATTTGCTTATCACTTTGCGGAAGTGACTTAATGGCCCGTAAACTCACCACACTAAGATCATCACCTGCCAATAATTGCGCTTGAGTAACGACCTCTACCTTTTGCACTTTTTTTAGTACCGATTTCAGAGAGGGAATGAGATTTTGAAGTTCGCTCACTAACACAGGACATTCGCTGATATCCGTAAGGTGGCTATTTTGCTGCTCACGAAAACCAACAATAACTTCTCCGGTTTTATGACGATAGCGAATACCAATACGCGCACGACGCCGATATCCGTACGCGTCTCCAGTGATTGGCGTCTGCCATGGCGCAGAATCAATTTTTAGCTTACTGGCAAACTCATGCTGTAAATTATTTTGCTTGTAGGGTATCTGATGTTGCGACGATAAATGCTGCAGCTGACAACCACCACATCGCTGGTAGTGCCGGCACAATGGCTCCACGCGATTAGCCGATGCTTCCACTATGCGTTTGATTTTTGCCAAGGCAAAACGTCGGCGTTGTTCGCTAATTAACGCCTCTACCTTTTCATCTGGTAAAGCCCCCTCGATAAAGACAACCCCATCGTCATCTCTAGCCACGCCCTGAGCTTCGTTACTCAAGTCATGCACAACTAAGGTCTTTAATTCACCTGGGCCACTAGATCGCTTGATATCTCGGCCACGCTTACTGCGTTTATTCGCGTTAAATATTGCCACTTAAAAAAACATCACTCTGTAGAAAAAACGCCAGTGGATAAATAACGGTCGCCTCTGTCACAAATAATGCAAACAATCACCGCATTTTCCAACTCTTCATCTAACTTTAATGCCGCTGCTACCGAACCACCAGAACTAACCCCGCAGAAAATACCTTCTTTCATGGCCAATTCTCGCATGGTGACTTCTGCTTCTTCTTGACCAATGTCTAACACTTGGTCAACACGGGTAGCGTCAAATATTTTTGGCAAATAAGCTTCTGGCCAACGACGAATACCAGGAATTGCAGCGCCTTCTTTTGGCTGCAAGCCGACAATCTGAATATTTGGGTTCTGTTCTTTCAAATAACGACTGGTGCCCATGATAGTGCCAGTTGTTCCCATGGAACTAACAAAGTGGGTAATAGTACCTTTTGTATCTCGCCAGATCTCGGGACCCGTGCCCTTATAATGGGCAAGCGGGTTATCTTGATTACCGAATTGATCCAACACCTTCCCCTTACCTTCCTCTTGCATCTTCAAGGCCAGGTCGCGAGCCCCCTCCATACCTTCGTCTTTGGTCACCAATATGAGCTCCGCTCCGTATGCTTCCATTGCCCAGCGTCTCTCCATGCTCAGGTTATCGGGCATGATCAATGTCATATTGTAACCTTTCATCGCTGCTGCCATGGCTAGCGCAATACCCGTATTACCACTAGTAGATTCTATTAGGTTATCGCCAGGTTGGATGTCTCCACGGGCTTCAGCTTCCGTGATCATACTTAACGCTGGTCTATCCTTAACTGAACCTGCCGGGTTATTACCCTCAAGCTTTAGAAGAATGGTATTGCTAGACTGACGCCCCAATCGCTGAAGCTTAACTAATGGGGTGTTGCCAACAAAGTCGGCAATAGTGGGATAATCCATAATCTTGACCGCTCAATATAACTATTTTCGCGAATAATACGCCTATTTTTTAGTGATTAGTAATATTAAATGGCAATTTGCTTATAGCAAGTCATGTATTCCGGCTATTAAGCAGCCATTGACTGTATTAACTGGTAAACTCTGGCTGCATTAAAACCTAGGGAAAGACACAAACATGCATTATTGGGGCATACAAAAGCGCATCGTATTAATGACGCTATTGCCATGTCTGATGACAATCGCACTGATGTCAGGCTACTTTGCATGGCAGCAGCAAACAACCACTTCGTTGCAGGCCCAAGCACACGCGATAGAGACGGGCCGTCAACTAGCGATTACCATCCAAAATGCCCAGCGTCCAATCCCAAGAGAGTACCTAGAACCCTATTTGGATCTTGAAGATATTCGTTCCATCGCTGTTCTTAACCTTGATCAAACACCACTTCTGCGGGTGGGTCCTAATATGTATCCGATTTCTGGTCCACGTATTATTCAAGGCGAGCTACACCGTTTCCAAACAGGTAAAAGTCAGCGTTTACGTTTTCCGCTCTACAACGTCGATAAAGAACAGCCTATTCAGAAGCAAATCACAGGCTGGATAGAAATTGAATACGGCTATTCCCAAGTGGCCTTGCTACAAAACAAGCAATTATTTCAAACCATACTACTTGTACTATTATTCGGTGCTTTAGCGCTTTTTCTCACGTGGCGATTCAGTCGTAGAATTACGCAGCCCCTTGGTAACGTTGCAAAAACGTTGGAGCATCTAGAATCGGGCAACTTGGATGCAAGAGTAAAATTGAGTAGGCAAGCCGAATTCAACGAATTAGCCGGTAGTATCAATACAATGGCGGCAAGTTTGCAGCGCGCTCAAACAGAACTGCAAGAAAATATAGAGCAAGCCACAGATGACTTAAAGCAAACTCTGGACGAATTGGAAGTTCAAAATATTGAATTGAATTTGGCCCGTCGTGAGGCCCTTGATGCTAGCCAAACAAAGTCCGACTTTTTGGCGAACATGAGCCATGAAATTCGCACGCCACTGAATGGTATTTTAGGCTTTACACGCTTACTTTCTGGCACGCGTTTGAATAAGCGACAACTCGAGTACTTACAGACGATCGAGAGTTCTTCCACCAGCCTACTTAGTATCATTAATGACATTCTCGATTTCTCCAAGATCGAGGCGGGTAAACTTGTTCTCGATCAGGCTCCCGTCAATGTGTCAGATATTATTGACGACGTGATTACCATGCTGGCACCAGAAGCTCATAAGAAACATATCGAGTTAGCAGCCTTGGTATATCAGGATGTTCCGCAAGAAATAATGGGCGACAGCCTGCGTCTAAAGCAAATACTGACAAACCTAATTAACAATGCCATTAAGTTCACACACACAGGTTCCGTGATTGTTCGTGTTATGCTCGAAGAACAAGAAGGCTCTGATGTCACTCTGAAATTTAGCGTGCAAGACACCGGCATTGGTATGACGGACGACCAGCAAAAGAATTTATTTAAGGCATTCTCTCAAGGTGATGAAAGCACATCACGACGCTATGGTGGTACTGGTCTCGGACTGGTCATTAGTCGCTATTTAGTTGAGCATATGCAAGGAGAACTTGGATTTGATAGTACCGCCCATGTCGGTTCAGAGTTCTTTTTTAGCGCCACGTTTGAAGTTTGCGAAAACGAAGACAACTCATGGAAGGATGCCCCCTGGTACGGATTAAGCGCCGGTATTTTCCACAGCCAAATCGCCAGCTCTCAGTCCTTGCAGGGATTAGTTCAACGCTTGGGTATCCACACAAAGCGCTACCAACATCTACCTGCAATGTTGCAAAATCAAACCATCACCAATCATGACATCCTATTCATTGAGATTACTGAAGACAGTAGCTACGACATGATCGAATCACTATCGAAAAAAAGCAATGTCATTGCACTGGTGCCCAACAATGAAAGCCGCAATCTCAAACTCATTGAACAACTAGGCTTAGATTCTCTGGTATTACCTGTAGCGTTTAGAAACATCAGTAAACTAATGTTAGAAATGTTTCTTGATGAACAACACGCTCCTGTCAACCAACAAGAAGAAACAGCCAGACCTGTGCGAGTGCTTGCAGTCGACGACAATCAACCCAACCTAGAGTTAGTGACGACCTGGCTTAAACAACTCGATGTACAGGTTGTGGCTGCACGTGGTGGATTAGAAGCTGTCGAATTGGCTACAGAGCAAAATTTTGATCTCATTTTCATGGACATACAGATGCCTGACTTAGATGGAGTCCAAGCAACACAGCGTATCCGACAAAATAATCCTGATAAAAAATGCGCAGTCGTGGCTCTCACAGCTCATGCCCTACCCAATGAGCGCAAAAAACTAATGAAAAAAGGGTTTGATGATTACCTCACTAAACCTTTAGATGAACAGCAACTGGAACACACTCTCAAAAAATGGACACACCATCAGGTGAAATTCATAGAGCGTGCAAGCCATGACGTTATCCCACAGGAAACCAACCCTATTCTTGATTGGCATATGAGTCTGAAACTAGCTGGCGGCAATAGTGAACTTGCTGAAAATATGCTGAATGGCTTGGTTTCAGAAATTCACACACTAAAACCCATGCTTGAACAAGCTCAAGCCGAAGCGCTCATTGAACCTATTCATAAATTACACGGTTTATGCCGTTACGTAGGAGCACAGGAATTACAACAAGCTCTACAATACGCAGAAACGCAGTTAAAAACAGAACCTCAATATTGGCAAGACGGGAAAGACAATTTATTACGAGCGATCGAGGATTTCTTAATAGCCACACAAACATTTAACGCTCATCATTATACTAGCTGACAAAAAGCTATTGCGTAGTGGCGCTCATCACTCAGACTAATCAAGATTTTTTGCGCGCCTAACGCATTTAATTTAATTTGCGCTGACTTGCTTAGTATCACCTGAGGTGCGCCAGATTCTGAATTTGTTACTTCTATATCTTGAAACCCTAGACCTTTAGCAATACCTGTTCCCATCGCTTTGCTGACCGCCTCTTTGGCACACCAGCGCTTGGCCAAATACGCCATCCGCACATCATCATTGATCATAGAATAAAAGCGTTCCTGCTCTGAAGGTGTCAGCACACGATTAACGAGCTTTTCACCTTGTCTTTGGTAGACCTGATAAATGCGCTCAATTTCGACGATATCTGTGCCAATGGCTATGGTCATATTACTGATTCACTGCAGTAATGAGATCTCGCATTTCTTTAACGGCTTGCTTAAGACCGACAAACGCCGCGTGGGCGATAATCGCGTGACCAATATTCAATTCGTTCATGCCCGATATCGCGGCGATTGCTTCGGTATTGTGATAATGTAAACCGTGACCGGCATTCACAATCAAACCTTGCTCCAGTGCATAGCTCGCACCGTCTTCAATTTTCTTCAATTCACGCTGCATCTCCGCCGCAGATTGAGCTTCAGCGTAGTGACCAGTATGAATCTCGATTACTGGTGCACCGCAGCGCACTGCCGCATCAATTTGTTTCGTGTCTGCATCTATAAACAGAGATACTTCGCTGCCAACAGACGCGAGATCATCACACGCCTGTTTAATTTTCGCCTCGTTACCAAGGACATCTAGCCCGCCCTCTGTCGTGAGTTCTTCGCGTTTTTCTGGGACTAAACATACAGCATGAGGTTTTACTTCTTTGGCGATGGCTACCATCTCATCTGTTACAGCCATTTCTAAATTCATGCGGGTATTCAGACGCTCTCTTAGGGCATAAACGTCAGCATCTTGAATGTGTCTGCGATCTTCGCGCAAGTGCAAAGTAATACCGTCAGCACCAGCTTCTTCAGCCACCAATGCCGCATATACTGGATCAGGATAACGGGTACCTCGCGCCTGACGTAAAGTAGCGATGTGGTCGATGTTGACACCAAGTAATACGCGTTTATTGACTTTCATACTATTACCGATTGTTGTTGATGGCATCCAACTGTTGGAATTGTTTGAGCAATTCGCGGGCTTGGATGGGTTTGTATCCAATTATGGGGCGCAAAGCCAGTCGAAACAAACGTTTGCACATTTTTAACACGTTTTGATCGAGTAACTCGCCATGACTGAGTGCTTTTAATTCATTTCCTCTAAATACTGCATTTGGGTTACTGTTCGCATATTTTTGACTGACTCGAGCCATACCTTGTTCGACAAAAAAGCCGTAAAACGCATTATCATCGACCATAGATTCCGTACGAAAATCTAATGCCCATTCATATTGCTGTCCCATATGCTCTAATAAACTCAGCTCAAACAGTCGCAGTGATAGCTCTAAACCTTCAGAATTTAAGCTAGCAAGTACATCTTCATAGGCATCAAATAACGATTGGGATTCTACCTCGGCATCACTACGTAAAGCCCTCAGTAAGACTTCGTTGATATAAAATCCACTGAATAACGGATTACCTGATAGATTCAAGGGTAAAGAGAAAATTTCAAATTTGTCGAGGTTTTTGAGGCCCGAATCGCCATGAAAGAAAATGGTATAAAGAGTGAAAGGCTGTAGCGGTTGCTGATATTTATTGGCTTTTTTGACACCTCGAGCCATACAGCGAATGTGGCCGTAATCCGGTGTAAAAAAATCTACCAGCGCACTTGTCTCTTTATAAGGGCGGGAATGTAAGAGATAAGCACGCTGTTTGATCATAGCGATCTCATAGTTAATCTAAGTCGTTGTAACCCAAGGATTTAAGTGCTCGCTCGTCATCAGACCAACCACTTTTCACCTTCACCCAAGTATGCAACATGACTTTCATACCAAACATGTCTTCCATATCTAGACGGGCAGCGCGACCAATTTGCTTGATACGCTCGCCTTTGTCACCAATCAGTATTTTCTTTTGACCATCGCGCTCAACCAAAATAAGGGCGTGTATGGTAATGAGGTTTTCGCTTTCCTCAAATTGTTCAATTTCGACCGTCATACTGTAAGGTAATTCGTCTCCCAATAAACGCATGATTTTTTCTCGCACCAATTCCGCAGCTAAGAATCGGGCACTTCGGTCCGTAAACTGATCTTCGTCATAAAAGTGCATACCTTCGGGCAACTGTCGGGCAATAGCAGCCTCAAGCTCTGCTACGTTATATCCAGTTTTAGCACTGATAGGAAACACTTCTTTGAAGTCGTGTCGTTGGGATACTTCTTCTAGATACGGAAGCAACGATTGCTTATCGGCCAAGTGATCCAGCTTGTTAATAACCAGAATACAAGGCACCTTACTCGCCTGTATCTTCTCTAACACGCTCTGATCTTCTGGCATCCATTTGGTGCGGTCAATCAGGAACACCACTAAATCAACATCATTAATGGCGGTGGTCGCGACCTTATTGATATATCGGTTCAGGGCTTTTTCTGAATAGCCCTCATGTAATCCTGGTGTGTCAACATATATAGCCTGCACATTGGCCGTGGTTTTCATGCCCAATATTTGGTGGCGTGTTGTTTGCGGTTTGCGAGAGGTAATACTGAGTTTTTGGCCCAATATATTATTCAATAAGGTAGATTTACCCACATTAGGACGACCTACTATGGCAATATAGCCGCACTTTTGCTCACTCATGATTCAACTCCCAAAGCATTAAGCGCTTTCTGCGCAGCACTTTGTTCAGCCAAACGTCTAGAACTTCCTAATCCAATCGTCACTTCAGGTAGAGTTTCGACCCAACAGCTCACCTTAAAGTTTTGATCATGAGCCTGCCCAGTGATTTCCATTACTTCGTATTTAGGCAAGCGACTTTGATTTTTTTGTAAGTGTTCTTGTAAGCGTGTCTTCGCGTCTTTTACAACGTCGTCTAACTGCAAATCATCAAGACGCTTTCCGTACCAAGTTAAAATACGCTCACGCACGGTATCAAGGCCACTGTCTAAATAAATAGCGCCAATAATCGCCTCAACAGCGTCAGCCAGTATGGACTCTCGATTAAATCCACCACTCTTCAATTCGCCTGAGCCTAAAAGTAAAAACTCACCTAGGTCAAAATCACGGGCTAATTCTGCTAGAGTAGTTCCTCGAACCAACCCTGCACGCAAACGCGATAATTTACCCTCTTTTGCTTGAGGGAATTTCTCAAATAAAGCTTCTGCAACCACGAAATTGACAATGGAGTCTCCTAGAAACTCCAGACGTTCGTTATTTTTTCCACCTTTACTGCGATGGGTCAACGCCAGCTCAAAGAAGCTGATGTCATTAAATGTGTAGCCAATACGCTGGCTTAATTTTATTAGAGGATTATTCACTGAGATCAATATAGTGGTTAAAGGTTGCTACAAGTTCCAAATTGGCCACCAACGGAACACGACGCTCGTAATTCATTTCTATAATAATAGTTGAGCCTTTGCCACCCACCTCTACATATTCCATTAAGTTACTGACGCCGTTGATATCCATGCGTTTTTGAATCTTATCGAATAATGCACTACGGGATGGCCTATCTTTGTCAGATAGTTCTTCTTGAATATTAGTAAAGATCGTTTCTACTGCCATATCATCTGTATAGACGGGAACCACTTTTAATAAGGTCACAAAACCAGAAAAAGCCAAGACCAATATAACCAACATCGTAATGGCGCTTGCACCATATTGCTTTTTCAATGTCATGGGTTCTACCTTTTTTATTGTTGTATTATTTATTCAAAAACAGATGAATCATTCGAAAAAATTAACTATCAACCGACAAAACCGCATGGAAAGCAGACTGAGGCACTTCAACATTGCCTAACTGTTTCATACGCTTCTTACCTTCTTTCTGCTTCTGCAACAGCTTTTTCTTACGACTTACATCACCGCCGTAACATTTCGCTGTCACGTTTTTACGCAGAGCCTTTACCGTTGAGCGACTCACAATCTGATTGCCAATAGCAGACTGAATGGCTACATCAAACATCTGGCGAGGAATCAACTCTGCTAACTTTTCGCAAAGAGCTCGACCATAGGTGCGGGTTTTATCTTTATGAATGATCACAGCAAGTGCATCCACTCGATCGCCATTAATCAGTACATCCATACGCACTAATGGTGCCGCCTGAAAGTGACTAAAACTGTAATCCAAAGACGCAAAGCCTTTAGAGCAAGATTTCAAGCGATCAAAGAAATCACCCACTACCTCACTCATCGGAATTTCATAATTCAAACTCACCTGAGAACCAGTAAAGTTCATGTCTTTTTGAATACCGCGCTTTTCAGCACATAAGGTAATGACATTACCTACCAAGTCTTGCGGGACCAGAATATTAGCTTGGCATACGGGTTCACGCATTTCTGCGATTTTACTTGGGTCTGGCAAACGTGAAGGGTTAGCGACTTCAATGACTTCGCCGTCCGAAAGTTCTAACTCATATACCACTGTCGGGGCAGTAGTAATAAGATCAATATTATATTCTCGCTCTAAACGTTCTTGTATGATCTCCATATGTAGCATACCCAAGAAACCACAGCGGAAACCAAAACCCAAAGCATCTGAGCTTTCTGGCTCAAAGAACAAAGACGCGTCATTTAATGATAGTTTGTCTAACGCATCGCGGAAGTCTTCATATTGATCGGAGGAAACAGGAAACAAACCCGCATAGACTTGCGGTTTTACCTTTTCAAAACCAGGTAGAGTAGGTGTTTCATCGGCCTTTTTACTCGCTACAATGGTATCACCCACAGGCGCACCATGGATGTCTTTAATACCGGCGCACATAAAACCTACTTCACCTGCCGCTAGCTCATTTGTCACCGTGCGCTTAGGTGTGAAGATTCCCAATGAATCGATAGACCAATCACGGCCAGTGCTCTTGATACGGATTTTATCGCCTTTTTTCAAGCGGCCATTTGTAATTCGAACTAAGGATACAACACCCAAATAGCTATCAAACCAAGAGTCAATAATTAACGCTTGAGGATCGCCATCTAAGTCACCCTCTGGTGGCGGAATGCGTTTAATCATGTCCTCAAGCACATCTTCAATACCAATGCCATTTTTGGCAGAGCATTGCACAGCCTCAGTGGCATCAATTCCGATAATGTCTTCGATTTCCTGAGAAACTTTTTCTGGATCGGCCTGAGGTAAGTCGATTTTGTTAAGAACCGGCACTACTTCCAAGTCTTGTTCAATAGCGGTATAGCAATTCGCTACAGACTGAGCTTCAACCCCTTGCGCCGCATCAACCACTAATAGAGCGCCTTCACAAGCAGCCAGAGAACGTGAAACCTCATAACTGAAGTCGACGTGTCCAGGAGTATCAATGAAGTTTAACTGGTAGGTTTTCCCATCTTTGGCTTTGTAGTTCAGAGTAACGCTTTGTGCCTTGATGGTAATGCCGCGCTCGCGCTCAAGATCCATGCTATCAAGCACTTGTTGCTGCATTTCACGATCACTTAAGCCTTCGCAATGCTGAATGAATCGGTCAGCCAAAGTGGATTTACCGTGATCAATATGGGCGATAATAGAAAAGTTACGTATGTGTTCGAGACTACTCACAAACAATCAACCTGATACTGGAAAAATGCCGAGATATTACACTAAATCCTAGAAACAGGATAGCGGAAGCTAGAAACAAAAGGGGCTGCAGGGCCGATAGCCCTGCTGTTTACAGTTCGATTACTGATTTATGCGCAATGGAATGAACATAGGAGCCCCTCGACGCACGATGCGCATAGGAACACTTCGCCCAGCGGGTAGTTGTTCAGCGATTCGGTTAAAATCACTCATGTCTCGAATAATTTCACCATAAATCATGGTGATAACATCACCATTGATCAAACCAGCATTGGCACCCGGCCCTTGTTTAACAGACTTAACCATTACACCAGTAGCATCCCATTTTTTACGCTGTTCTTGGGTTAGCTCAACTACCTCTATACCCAAGCGATTACTCTTACTTTGCTGCGGCATATTGCTATTGCTGGCGATGACATCGCCACCATTGGGGAGGGCTCCGATTTCTACGTTCAATGTTTTCGCTTTACCATGGCGAATAATGCGAAGCTTCGCCTTCGTACCTGGACGCACGCGACCGACAAGATGTGGCAAATCAGAACTCAATGTGACTTTTTTACCATTGAACTCAGTGATGATATCACCATATTTCACGCCAGCTGCATCTGCAGGGCCATTTTCAACGACTTGGCTAACTAAAGCACCTGCCGCTTTGTCTAAGCCAAAACTCTCTGCCAGCTCTTTATCGACTTCTTGAATAGCCACTCCAAGCCAACCGCGGGTCACTGTTCCTGTTTCTTTTAATTGATCCACCACTTCCATGGCAACATTCATGGGAATAGCGAAACTTAACCCCATAAAACCACCACTTCGTGTATAAATCTGGGAATTAATTCCAACGACTTCGCCGTCTAAGTTGAATAGGGGGCCGCCTGAGTTGCCCGGATTAATGGCTACGTCTGTTTGGATAAAGGGTACATAGTTTTCATTCGGCAAGCTCCTACCTTTAGCACTGACAATACCTGCTGTCACGCTATAATCGAAACCAAACGGGCTACCTATGGCAACGACCCATTCACCCACTTTTAGATTTTCGCTGTCGCCTATTTCAACCGTCGGTAGATTGTCTGCGTCGACTTTCAATAATGCTAAATCTGAACTTGGATCGGAACCGATTAGTTTTGCTTCCAACTCTCGGCGATCATTTAATCGAACGAAAATCTGATCCGCCCCGTCTATGACATGATTGTTAGTCAAGACATAACCATCTTCACTGACGATAAAGCCCGAGCCCAAAGATGATCGTTCTTGCTGACTTCGAGGCGCAGGATTTCCCCGCGGCGCTTGCGGCGGCACACCAAAGAAATGACGAAAAATGTCGGGGACACCCTGAGGTAAATCGAACTGATGATAACGATTGCTGGCTTTCTGTGTTGTACTGATATTAACCACAGCAGGACTAGACTCTTGCACCAGCTCTGTAAAATCTGGCAATTTGGACCAAGCCTGCGTTGCCATCAACAGTAAAACCAGTGTCATCAACCACTTCATAGAAACTCCGTCTTTTATCACAGTTATTCTTTGATTTCACATATGGGGATAAGCGTTTCTTGATTCAAGGCTTTGCGAATAATTCGCGGGTGCCATTCCTCTATTCTCGCGGTATTGCTCCACCGGCTAACATAGAAAAAACCCGATATCAGTGCGAGGAATGCAAGTAGTATCACTGCGCCTTCGGCCAAGGACATAACACTGGCCAACCCTGCTACCACCAACATCAGTAACAAAGGCACACCATACATTAGCAAGGATGAGCGCAACACCGCCTGTTCAGGTACTCCGATGATGACGTCGTCATTGACGGAAAGCTCATAGTCTTGGCGAGGCAGCTGTATATCTATCTGTCGCTGCCCAACCTTTGCCAGCAGGCTATGACCACATCCTTTCTGAGCCTGACAGCTACCACAGGCAGATTGAGCGATGGCACGGACCCATACCCAATTGTCATCTACTCGAATTACCTTCGCCGTCTCTTCAATCATAGTTCACTGCCAAGCAATTAAAAACGCGACTTTTTACAACAACTCTACACTTTCGGCAATGCGCTTTGCTGTAGCCGCAGGAATCTCACCCACAACCGTGATGCGATGTGTTTGATCCTGCCAATCTTTGTGCATAACCGATAAGACGGTGGGGCCGACCCTAGCAAAACCTTGATCTTTAATTTCATCAACGGCTTCAACAAATACTGAAAACATAACGATGCCGTCACTATATATACGTCTCGCTGATAGCTTTGGTGCATAACCTTTGGCTCCTTGGTCTGCGAAACCGACTGGTAACCAATTCAAACGCCATTCAATCACATCTTCTGGCGTTGACTTCAATACTTCATCCTGTGGTGCCTCTGCTAGCTCAACACCTGGGGTCTTTGGAGCAAACGCGTCAACCGATAATGTTTCGACTGGACTAAAATACGCAAATTGATAACGCTCCAAAATCTCACCCTTCAAAGTCATTAACTCGGTACGCAGGGGTACAAAAGTCTGCTGATCAATCCACATTTGGTATACATGGCGAGCTTTATCTCGTGGCACTAATTGAATACCCATAGCCAAACGCCCGACGATTCTCTCTTGACCCAACATTCGAAAACCATATGCAGTCTGAAGTTGATTCAACTGGCCTAAAGAATTACTTCCAAAGGGCGTACTGTCTTTTTGCTGGATTTGCTCAACGCTTCGATCGGGGTAAATGCAATACACAGCGTCTCCCTGTCGAATCACTTCACGAACCGGTCCATCCAAATGAAGAAGACGCTCCCAAATAGCGTCTTGGTGCGTACCATGTACAATTTCTACAGTTTGACTCTCGTTACCCGCCTGATGCACAAAAATGCCCTGATAATGGGCCTCGGGAGCGCGCTCCCGCATGGTTTGATACCAACCTTCAGCAGTCAGTGACTGCCGAAGATCGTTCGATGAGGTGTCTTCTTGCTGCGTTACTTCTGCATGTGCTTGGGAAAACGCTGTCAGCGTAACCACCATGCACATAGTCTTCAGAGCTTTAACCACAGAACCGAAAGAGGAAATCATTCACGACCTTTTTTGTTGTTCTCGAAATTCACCACTCGGGCGAACGGCATCGCTGTTTGACCTTGTCCTAGTGCGCTATCTTGAGCGTGTTGCTTCAAGTAATCGTTTAAACGATTTTGCGCTTGTCTTAGTTCTTCTTCGTTCAAACTATCTGATTGCTGAGCGATCATGGTTTCACTGCGCACGACATCAGCAGGTTTGACAATTTCTTCACTAGGCTTAGATGCCACTTGGAATGAAGAGTCTTGGGCCCCTGGCAGTGCAAACTGCGTCCCTACCACAACCGCGAAAGCTACACTGGCTGCAATTGACATACCGCCAATCGCTTTCAACCAAGGACGCTCAGACTTTGGCGTGGACTCTCCTGCAATTGCACTTGAAACCAAACCACTAACATCTAGCTCACTGTGTTCAGAGCTCTGGCCTTTCAATATGTCCTGCGCAAGGTGATAACGGCTCCATTTCGCTTTCAGCTCTGGATTCTTATCAACCTTACCCAACAGACGATGCACACTCATCTCATCCGCTTCGCCGTCCATCAAGGAGGATAGGGATTCGTATTCTTTTTCACTCATAATCACCTCTCTACAGCACTATGCTGTTTTCTCGGTTTGTTCCATTAACGGCGTGATGGCTTTATCAATCGCCTCACGTGCTCGGAAAATACGTGAGCGCACCGTTCCGATGGGACAGTCCATAACCTCACTGATCTCTTCGTAACTCATTCCTTCTAGCTCACGAAGATTGATTGCAGTCCTTAGCTCATCCGGCAAAGCCTCCATGGCTTCAAAGACTTTAGCTTTCAGCTCATCTCTCGCTAACAACCGATCAGGGCTAGCTACATCCTTTAGAGACGCACTTGGGTTAAATTGTTCCGCATCATCCACATCAATATCTTGTTGAGGCGGACGACGTCCCTGACTTACCAAGTAATTCTTCGCAGTGTTCACCGCAATTCGGTATAGCCAAGTATAAAATTGACTGTCTCCACGGAAATTCTTCAATGCGCGATAAGCTTTAATGAAAGCTTCTTGCGCCACATCTTGTATCTCCGCTGAGTCCTGCACGTAGCGAGAAATCAGAGACATTATTTTGTGCTGATACTTTAAAACCAGTAAGTCAAAAGCGCGCTTATCGCCCTTTTTTACTCTGGCTACCAATTGGTCGTCAGAATCCATCACTCCCCCGTGCATGGCACGTTTACCCCTGTTCCGTATTAGATTTGTGTGTCGCTATAGGTAGAACAAGTGGTGAACGTTATAATCATTGCGTTCAATAAGGTTATTGGAATCAAGGATGAGTTAAAAGTTCATCACATGAGCGAAAATATTTGCCCTCATTCTATCAGGCCGATGACGTCTTTGCTTTATGGCAGTATAGTACTGGCCACTTATCAGGTGAGAATCTATGGATCAACGACAAGTATTCGATGTTTTGGTCATTGGCAGCGGCGCTGCCGGCCTATCTGTGGCACTGAATGTGGCCGAGCACGCAAAAGTTGCCGTCTTGAGCAAAGACACGTTACAAAGTGGAAGCACACGCTGGGCGCAAGGCGGTATTGCCGCTGTGTTAGATGACGAAGACACAAGCCAAGCACATATCGAAGATACGCTTAATGCCGGCGCTGGGCTTTGCAATTACAATGCAGTGAAACATACGGTTGAAAACGGTCGTGACGCCATTAAATGGTTGATTGACCAACAGGTACAATTCAGCAAAGAAAATGGTGAATACCATCTGACTAAAGAAGGCGGGCATAGTCACAGGCGCATCATTCATGCTGCTGATGCCACAGGGGTCGCAGTAAGCGAAGCGTTAATTGGTCAAGCTAAAAGCCATAGCAATATCACGCTTTTTGAACATCGCGTAGCTATTGATCTCATTACTTGTGAGAAATTCAACTTGCCAGGCAAAGGCGTCATTGGCGCATATGTTCTCAATGAAGACTCAGGTCATGTGGAAACCTATCGCGCTCGTACCGTCGTCATTGCCTCAGGAGGAGCGAGTAAATCCTATTTATATACCAGCAACCCCGATGGGACTTCCGGAGATGGTATTGCCATGGCTTGGCGCGCAGGCTGTCGCGTAGCCAATATGGAATTCAACCAGTTCCATCCCACTTGTTTATATCACCCACAGGCAAAAAGCTTTTTAATAACCGAAGCGGTACGCGGTGAAGGCGGCTACCTGCTACTTCCTGACGGCTCACGCTTCATGCATAACTTTGATGAGCGAGCTGAGCTAGCGCCACGGGATATTGTGGCTCGCGCCATAGACCATGAAATGAAACGCCTGGGGGCTGATTGCCTGTACCTTGATATCAGCCATAAACCCAAAGAATTCATCATCGAACATTTCCCTACAATTTATGAACGCTGCCTCGAATTTGGGATTGATATGAGTAAACAGCCCATTCCCGTTGTACCTGCCGCTCACTACACCTGCGGAGGCATTGTTACGGATGAAATGGGCCGCACAGACATTCCCAATCTATACGCAGTGGGAGAATGCGCCCATACCGGATTACACGGTGCCAATCGCTTGGCGAGCAACTCCTTGCTTGAGTGTGTGGTTTATGGCCGCAGTGCAGCACAGCACATAGAGAACATTATTAAACAAAAATTAGACGTACCTTTTGCGCCTGACTGGGATGAAAGCCAAGTGACTGACAGTGATGAAGACGTGGTTATTAGTCACAACTGGGAGGAACTGCGCCGCTTCATGTGGGACTATGTGGGCATCGTGCGCACAGACAAGCGCCTATTGCGAGCGCAACACCGTGTCGATCTATTAAAAAATGAAATCAAAGAGTTTTACACTAATCACAAGGTAACTAGCGACTTATTGGAGCTGCGTAACTTGGTTGAGGTGTCCGGCTTAATCATTCAATGTGCCATGCTACGCAAAGAAAGCCGTGGCTTACATTTTTCATTGAGCCATCCAGACTTACTGCCCGTGGCCTATGATACTGTGCTAACACCTTAGAATCTGTAGGCGATGGATCCGTAAAATAAATAATCGTCTGCGTAATTGTTTTTGGGGCGGTTCAAAGGATCATCGTCCAGACGGTATTGCATGTTCAGCTTTAGTTCAACACCCTGCTCAGCCATTAACCTAATTTGATCTGTGTAGGCCAAATCTAACCGAGAGAATTGAAAGCCATAAGTAATGGGGTTCCAGTTATCTACGTGATAATAAGTCGCCGCGAACGAAGCATCCGTATTGAAACTGTGAATCCAACTCAATGACCCACTAATATCCGCAGACAGTGTTGTTTCACGCTCAGAATCTCGGGTGAAAACACCATCATCATAGTTTTGAGGAAAGTCATCCTCAGTATCAATATAGGCAAAACTCACTAAGAGTGTATTAAAGGTCGAAGGATTCCATTTAAACTGACCCTCTATCCCAGACATCTGCAACTTTCGTCCATTTGACAAGGGATTCGACGGTGAGTGATCTAAAGACTCCGATATTAGCCCATTTAAGCGGTCATAAAACAGCTTAATATCTAACTGAGCATGAATACTTGGCAACAAGCCAAAGTAACTAATTTCATGGCTATAGATGGTTTCATTGTCAATTTCCCCAGTGGCTGTACCAAATGGTAAAACAACTGGCACTAAAGGCTCTCCCCCCGGAGTATATCCATTCTCTAAAGTGAACTGCAGCCGCCCTTGTTTTTCATAAAGATCTGGAGAGCGAATGGCCTCAGAATAAATAAAACGTAAAGTCTGCGATGTACCGATTAAATAATTTAACGCCAACCGCGGCGAGAAATCATATCCATTTAACTCATCTTCCTCGTACATTGCCCCAAGATTCGTAATCCAGTTTTCTGATAAGCGATACTCCACATTCAAAAACGCGCTTATATTCTCATTACTAGAGTAACCATCATTAACGGTGTCGGACTCCAACTCATCAAGACGATATCTGAACCCTGCTACCGAGCGAGCATCAGTATTCCATACACTCGTATGCTGAAACTCCAACTCAGATTTTGTTTCATACATATTTTTATTGAGCTCACCACATTTCATTGGTAAACCAAAAATGTCCTCTCGTAAACAGGCCGCCCACTCTTCGACTCGATCAAAGTCCTGCCAATAGACTTGTAAATGCGATATTTGATTCTGAGAGAATTCATGAACCCCCTTCAACCACGCAAACGTATCTTTTGCTTCAATATCAACCTGCTCAAGATAATCGACATAATCGCCATAGATTTCCCTTTGACCATTCACGCTGTCCTTATAGCCCAACTGGGTTTCTAATTTGGTCTGTGAAGAAATTGGGGTGTGGGTGCGCAGCATAAAATGCCAGCCTGTATGATCGTCTGGGTTCTCTTCTTTGCCGTCATTTAAGTAGTCAAAACCAGACTCTTGTTTGGACGCCAGGGTAAATCGGATATCCGTATCTGCTACGCGGTTATTAAAATTAAAGTAAGAGTCCTGTGTATTTCTGCCGCCCAATCTAACTTTTGCTGTATTACCACCGGTTACTTCGGGGTGCTTAGTCAAAATGTTAATGACCCCCAAATAGGAGTTCGCGCCATAGGCTGCAGAGTTGGGACCGCGAATGACTTCGATACGATCAATATCTTCTATTGCTAGTGGAATATCGAGCCACTCTACTCTGGCCAAACCCGGTTTAAAAACACTACGGCCATCAATCAATACCTGAAGGCGACGATGCTCTGGCAATAACGTGCCGTGATAAGAAACACTAGGGGCTTTTTCACCTACCCCACTGTGGTAGCCCACCAACATACCTGGCACTAAGCGAAATATTTCTTCGATGTCCTTAAATCCTAGAGCAGCGATGGTCTCGGATTCAATAACGGTCACGGAAGCAGGGGTATCCAATTGCGATTGACGAAGGCGGGCAGCGGTGAGAACGACCGGGATTTCATCTGTAGGAGACAAGGTATCCAAGTCAAAACTATCGAGCTCAGCTAATTGTAAAGCGTTTACTTGACATATGAAGGTACTCAACAAGGCGCTATATAGAAGTGGCACCATCTTCGGCATGAAATCACTACCCTAAAAATCAACTATTCAATAAGCATAGTCCATTATTTGGTCACGAATTAGTCAGTGTGCGCTCACATTCCGTGTTTGATTTCATTATGCCAAAAAATTTAGAAATGTCAGGATAAAACAAAAAAACCCTCCAATATTGGAGGGTTTTTTTCAGCTCTTAAAGAAAAACTATTGTGCTGATGGGTTATCGTCCGTAGTAATCACGGTGTCGATAACGTGGATAATACCATTTGACGCATAAACATCTGTGACTGAAACATTTGATCCATCAGCCGTCACCGAACCATTCGACACGCCAATGGTAATGCTTTGCTCATCATTTAATGTCGCGAGAGACACACCATCAGCCAATACAACAACGTTACTGTTTACTTTGGCCGATACCACGTGCTGAAGAAGGATATCCGTTACCGCCTCAAGTCCGAGTGCATTCACTAGATCGTTCAAATCATCATAAGGGCCGCCTTGAGCATTTTGCAACAGGTCAGCAAATGCCGCATCAGTTGGCGCGAATACAGTAAACGGGCCTTCACCGCCTAAATCGTCATCAAGACCTGCCGCAACAACAGCGTCTTTAAGGACAGTAAACTCAGCTCCTGTCTGCGCTCCAGCCAAAGCAACAACCAGTTCAGTGATTGTTTTGTTCTCGTCAGATAACGCATTTTTTTCAGGGATCTCTAAAACAGAATCGATGGCATGAATCACACCGTTGTCAGCTTGCACATCTGCCTGAACAACCGTGGCATCGTTAACTAATAAATCTGAACCGCTCAATGATAGTAGAACGTCGTCACCGTAAACAGTTTCAACTAACTGGTCGTTAGCGCTTTCTGAACCTGCAATGCTTGCAGCCGCTGTAGAATCGGCTTCAACAGGCAATACGTGGTAGGTCAGGATATCGGCAAGGCTGTCGGCAGCAAGCAAATCTGTCGCTTCCAACCCATTGTCAGTTAGGTACTCTGCAAAAGCTTCGTTAGTAGGAGCAAAAACAGTAAATGGACCGTCTCCTTCTAAGGTAGCGGCAAGACCGGCGGTTTCAATCGCGGTAACGAGCGTCGTAAAGCGGTCGTCACCCTGAGCAACATCAACAACCGTTGTTCGGCTGTCATCGTCATCACTACCACAGCCAGCCAGAATGACTGAGGAAACAAGTGTTAGCGGTAAAAGTAGTTTTTTCATTGTGGTTCTCCTTCCTGTTTAGTAGGTGCTGAGAACTACGGAATGGACTCTTCTTTTGGATTGATAAAATAAACAACAAGATTTCGTTCTTATTTATAAGTAATTTAGATCTATTTATGTAAACACTTGTTTTCACTTGGTCTGAATCAAGTCCATTAACAAAAAATTCTTTAAAACAATTTTTATGATATAAACCGTTAGTGAAAACTCCACGTAATGAAAAGATTTTTCACATGGAAATTATGTGTGACATTGATCACACTTGGGATTAATGACTTATTTTTCGATACATCGATATTATGCAAATTCAACACAAAGCCCTTCTTTACTCAGCCTTTATCTTTCCAGGTTCCGGTTATTTCCTTACTAAGAATAAAGTACTAGGCTCAATCTTCATCCTAGTGACCGCGCTTTTATTTATTCCGCTTTTGATAGAAGCCAATTACAAAGCACAAATCATTGCCCAACAAATCGTCTACGGGGACTTGTCACTTAATATTCTGCAAATTCGAGAGCAGATTCAGCAAACACCAGGATTATTATCGGACCGACAAATCAATTTTATTTATGGCGGATTATTACTACTCTGGTCTATTGGAATGCTCGATAGCTATCGCCGAGCCAAAAGAAATAGCCTACAGAAAAACATTGATTAAAGTACGGCTTTTTTCTAATATCTGCGCCCTTCAAGGAAGACGTTATACACGCTTGCTTAATCATACTAAAATCATAATAAGGCAATCTATTCAATGGACGAACTTACGACTCCAGCTGCTGAGCAAAGTGGCTCAATCCAATCGTGCCAATTCCAATTCAAAGGCGATGGCACAGAATATTTTAAAATTTGGATTGTTAATATCCTATTAACCATAGTGACCTTTGGTATTTACAGCGCTTGGGCGACGGTCCGCAACAAACGCTACTTTTATTCAAATCTTTATATTGATAACCACAATTTTCGATATCTAGCGAGCCCCATAACTATCTTAAAAGGCCGACTCATTGCGATCGCAATTTTCATTGCTTATTCAGTGATATCTCAAATGAGTCCAGTGCTCGGCTTAGGCCTTGCCATTTGTTTTTTGATTGCAGTGCCTTGGATTATCTGTCGTGCCCAAACATTTGATCGTAACATGAGTGCATACCGCAATATTCGCTTTGGCTTCCACGGCAACTATTTAGAAGCTCTCATGGCCTATATTGTATGGCCTATTTTAGGCGTTTTATCCTTGGGCATACTTATGCCGATGGCCATTCTAAAATCACATCAATTCACTATTGCGAATACAAGCTATGGAACAAGTCGCTTCGACTACAAAGCTACCTACGGAGACTACGGTATCATCATGTTGACACTTATTGGTGCTGGTTTGATGCTTTGGTTTGTCGTATGGGCACTTCAATTTATGTCACTTGCTCCCGTTTCAATTCTTGTCATGATCGTAGGTTACTTTGCGCTAATGGTTTACATGAGTACAAGTATTCTTAACTTAATGTTTAATCAAACCGAAATTGAAGAGCATCGCTTTGTCGCTCAAGTGCCTGCTGTTGGTTTCGCCAAAGTACTCATCATCAACACCTTTTTAACCATGATCACACTAGGCCTTTACTTGCCTGCAGCGCAAGTTCGAATGGCTAAGTTCGTGAGTGAGAACGTTGAGCTAAATGTCGTCGGAAGTCTAGAGAATTTCACAGCTGCACAAGCACAAGACAGCAACGCGCTGGGCGATGAACTCGGTAACGTGTTTGATCTAGGCGTATAACCCAAATGAGCGAACGTCAGTTTACGATCGAGGGTGAGTTTTTTAGCGGAGAATGCAGCAAAGGCATTCCCGCTCGGCTAGTTGCCCACAGCAATACTAGCGACTCAGAGCACCACTTCTTCATTCAAATCGAAGAAGTTTCGAAAGATGGCTCGATACTAAAACGCCACCAGTATCGCAGCCATCAACTGACGTTCGAATCACCTCTTGGCGATACACCTCGAGAAATTAGCATTGATGAGGGAAGCCTTTTTGTAAGTTCTGCTCTTTCTGAAATGGACTCATTACGTTCTAGCATTTCTAAGAGTAAACATAACAACATCCTACATAAACTAGAAAGCAATTCGTCTATGATCTTTGCTTCTATCATTTTTACAATGCTATTTTGCTGGGGCTTTTTTATTTATGGCATTCCGGCTATCGCCAACGCCGCCGCTCATCAATTACCTATCGATTCTCTAGAAGAAGGTGACAGCGCACTTTACGTGCTCGACACAACACTTTTTACTCCCAGCCAATTAACGAATACGAAACAAGAAGAAATTAAACAATTACTTACGCCATACTTAGAGCAGTATGCGGATCAGGAGTTAAAGATTCATTTTCGAAGATTTACCTCTGACAAGTCGAGTGATGGTGAACTAGAATCCATAGCCAACGCATTTGCGCTCCCTGATGGCAATATTGTTTTTACCGATGGGCTAATCGAAATTATTGAACACGATCACGAATTATTGGCCATCGCATTTCATGAGCTGGGACACTTACAACATAAGCATATACTGCGACGATCCATTCAAGGCGCAGTTACTTGGGTTATATTACTACTCATGACGGGTGATCTGGAAAGCGCGGAACTTATCGCGGGCTTACCCGTTCTATTGTTGGATTTACAATATTCTCGTGATTTTGAGATAGAAGCGGACCAATACGCGATTAGTGCTTTGAAGGATCAAGGTATTAGCCCTCAATATTTTGCCGATATTATGAAACGGCTAGCAGGTGATGAATCTAACCCTGAGAATAAGTGGAGCAAATACTTCTCGACACACCCGATGACGCAAGAACGAATCAAGCTCGCTCAGTAGCCGACACGTCATCGGAGATGGCTAAACGGTATACTGTTCTGCCATCACCCCACTCCCTGTTGTACCGAATGTAGATAACAATCTGGGCATGGTTGTATCTGTCGCACTTATATTCTATATTCCTTAATTAGAAAAATCTAATACAAGGATAACCCTATGATCCGATTTAACCTTGCAACCACGCTTTCAGGTTTGTTGTTTTTAATGGGTGCCAGCCTAAGTACAGCAACGCCCTCTCAAGATGAGGCTAAACAGACAATTAAAGCGTTTGCCAATGATTTAAAAACAACGCTTGTTACAACAATGAAAAGCCAAGGGCCTGTTGCGGCCATAAACGTGTGCAATGTCAGCGCCCCTGCAATTGCACAACAACACAGTAATGGTGCTTATGTTATTAGTCGCACGGCTCTAAAGATTAGGAATCCTCAGAATCAAGCAAGCTCATGGCAAAAAGAAATATTAAAAGAATTTGAACAACGTCTGGCCGAGGGCGAAAAGATAGACAGCTTAGACAAAGTAGAAGAAAGAGATGACGGCTGGTATTACATCAAAGCCATCGGTACAGGAAAGCCTTGTTTAACTTGTCATGGCAACGAATTAAATCCAGCGGTCAAAACAAAGCTGACTGAGCTATACCCCAATGACCAAGCAACGGGTTTCAAGCAAGGAGACCTACGTGGGGCATTTATTGTCAAATATCAACACTAAGACAAGTATCAAAATAAAGATCAGCAACAAACGTAACATATAAAAAAGGGGCCAGAGCCCCTTTTTTATTACGCTAACATGTCGACTAAAACTTATAGTAGTTTGCGGCCCTTCTTAGCAGCAACACGCAAACGCAATGCGTTTAACTTGATAAAGCCCGCAGCGTCTTTTTGATCATAAGAACCTGCATCATCTTCAAACGTTGCAATCTTCTCATCAAATAAAGACTCGTCACTGGTACGACCCACAACAATGATATTGCCTTTGTACAGCTTCAAACGAACTTTACCGTTAACGTTTTCCTGGGTTTGATCGATTGCCGCTTGAAGCATCTTGCGCTCAGGGCTCCACCAGTAACCGTTGTAGATCAACTCTGCATAGCGAGGCATCATTTCATCTTTCAAGTGCGCGGCATCTCGGTCCAGAGTAATCGACTCGATAGCACGGTGTGCTTTAAGCATTACAAAACCCGCTGGCGTCTCGTAACAACCACGCGCTTTCATACCCACATAGCGATTTTCTACAATATCGGTACGACCGATACCATTTTCACCCGCCACTTTGTTTAAGTGTTCCATGACTTCCGCTGGGGACATGGCTTTATCATCAATCGCCACGATATCGCCCTGCTTGTATGTCAATTCAATGTAAGTTGGCTCATCTGGCGCCGCCTCTGGCGACTTGGTCCATAACCACATATCTTCCTCAGGCTCAGCCCAAGGATCTTCAATTAAATCACCCTCATAGGAGATATGAAGCAGGTTCGCGTCCATGGAATACGGCGACTTTTTACCTTGCTTGTTCTCAACTGGAATATTGTGCTCTTCACAATAGGCCATGAGTTTTTCACGGGAATTCAAATCCCACTCGCGCCAAGGCGCAATTACCTGGATGTTAGGTGACAATGCATACGCACCCAGCTCGAAACGCACTTGGTCATTACCTTTACCAGTAGCACCGTGAGCGATGGCATCCGCACCCGTTTCATTTGCGATTTCAATTAAACGCTTCGCAATTAAAGGGCGAGCAATAGAAGTACCTAAGTAATACTCACCTTCATAGATTGCGTTTGCGCGGAACATTGGAAATACGAAGTCACGTGCGAATTCTTCTCGCAAGTCATCAATAAAGATCTCTTTAATGCCCATGGCTTCGGCTTTTTTGCGGGCTGGCTCCAACTCTTCACCCTGACCAAGGTCTGCGGTAAAAGTAACAATCTCGGCGTTGTACTCTTCTTGTAGCCATTTCGCGATGACCGAAGTGTCCAATCCACCAGAGTAAGCCAATACGATCTTATTGATGTCTGACATCAGTAGCTCCTAAACAAAATTTTATCCGTTAATTCGAATAAAAACGGTAGATAAATCTTAAGGGCGCATATTCTACCGATTTCGCAGCAACTCCGCTACTAACGGGTTTATGGACTATATTTAATTAGATCAATTAACCAACAGGTCTTCCCATGCTCAAGCGCTCCATAGTTTACGTGTGCTTTATCTTGGCTTTAGGTCTTGCCACTGGCTGCGGCGAGGGCAGCACAGAGCTAAACGCATCAAATATCGGCTCCTACCCGTTCGACTTTCTTGATATAGAACAAAGCTGTGAAATCGTCCGAGAATCCGGAAACCAGCTCGGGTTTTCTTGTAAACAGGATAAGCTTAAGCCCGTGGAGCGAGGATGCGCTGCCTACATCAATAGCGGATTAAGAGATGTCAGTATCAGCTGCGGCGGTGAACTTTGGGAAATTAATGATCGCTGCTCTATCCTGATGACCAGTGCTGACAAAGGCGAGCTTAACTGCAAAATATAGCATCACCAATCAAATATTGATAAAAATATCAATAAGATCTAGCATGCTTTATCCCTCGTTACTCGGAACATTGGGAATAAAAAGGATAAAGACATGCACTACAATAATAAAAACATCGTGATCACAGGTGCTGCATCGGGGATTGGCTTAGCTCTCACGCAAAAACTAGCGGAATTCCAAGGCGTCAAAATCTTAGCCACTGATATCAACCCAATAAGCACAGAACTGCCCAATAGTGTCATATGTCATCAGGGAGATATCTCAAAACCCGAACAAATCGATGGCCTGTTAGACTTAGCTGAAGGCGAATTAGGCCAGATTGACATCTTCATTGCTAATGCGGGATTTGCCTATTACGAGAAGCAACAAGCAAGTTGGCAACGTATTCACGACATATTCTCATGCAATACTTTTAGCCCGATTTACACCGCACAAGTCATGGCCGAGCGCTACTCCACGCCTTTTCAGATTCTAATAACCGCCAGTTTCATGGGCTATCATAGTCTCGCTGGATACGCTCTTTACAGCGCAACCAAATCCGCGTTAATTGCCTGGGCAGACTCGTATCGCTGGGAAAAACCTGACAACGCTAGCGTCAGCGTACTATGTCCGGTAGCGACAAAAACTGAGTTTTTTCAAACCAAAGCGCCTGTTCCTTGGCCTGCTCAAACCGCTGAACAAGTTGCTAATGCCGCGCTGAAAGGCTTAGCCAAATATCAGCGTATCATCTTTCCTAGTCAATTGAGTCAAATCTCGCGTTTGATAAACTGGTTGCTGCCAATCACACTTCCTTTTTATCAACATATTGAAGCCCTGAAATTTAAAAACTGGCTAAAATCCAATTAACCTCTATTAGCTTAATCATCTTAAAAACTGCAACAAAGAATTCTTAAGCGACTCATCCAATCACTACAAAAATCAGGTATGATCAATGCCTGATTTCGCACAAGCATTTCTCATTAGACAATAAGAAAAATAGGACGAAAGAATGAAACGTCTGTTCCAAAAAAAGACGGCAATTCCATTAGGGATCTTGGTTGCCGGCTTACTTACGATGATCGGTCTGTCAGCCCTTAAAAAAGCGCCAGAAGAGAAGAACGATGGAGACAATATTCCGATCGCCGATGTACAGTTACTTGAATTACGCGACATAAAGCTCTCGGTCAAAGCATATGGACAAGTAGAACCCAAACACACCACAGAACTCATCTCACAAGTGACGGGTGAGATCGTCGCGATCAACCCCGCTTTCAATCGCGGCGGGCGAGTTGAGAAAGGGGACATGCTTGTCCAAATTGATCCACGAGATTACGAATCAGCGCTGCTTCAAGCGGAAGCTCAATATGCTAGCGCGAAAGCTGCACTTGAAACGGAAGTCGCACAAAGCGAAGTCGCCAAAGAACAGTGGGCGGACCAATCAAGCCCTACTGTTTTGGCTTTAAGAAAACCTCAGTTGACACAAGCGAAAGCGGCAGTAAAAGCGGCTCTTGCCGCGGTCCAAAATGCTAAGCGCAATCTAGAAAGAACAAAGATTAAAAGTCCTTACCATTCTCTGATTAAGGCTCGCCATATTTCATTGGGCAGCAACGTCACTCCGGGCACACCTATCGGCACCGTATTAGATATTTCTGTTGCACAGATCCGCCTGCCCATCCCTGCCAATGATTTTCAATTCCTAGAGCGCGGTAACAACATCGGCGTAGAGTTAATTAGTCAACAAGGCAATAAGACCCATACTTGGTCAGCGACCATTACAAGAGATGAAGGCATCATAGAGGAGCGCAGTCGAATGCGCTTTTTAGTAGCCGAGCTAGAACAACCTTACGAATTAAAAAATCCATTATTGTTTGGCACATACGTAAATGCCGAGATCAGCGGCATCACACTCAAAAACGCTGCCCGCGTTCCTTATAATTGGTTATCAGATGAAAAACTCATCACAATAAAAGACGAAAGTATTTCCTTCGCTGATGTTTCCATCGTTCGTAAAAATGAAGACCATGTCATTATTCAAGGAAGCTTTTCAAAACCCCAAACAGTCGTCACCTCCGCTTTAGAATATCCCGTAGAAGGTATGAAAGTAAAAACTAAACCGACACAGGAACCAATGAGCGCAGTTGTTGATTCGGAGAATGCTTTATGAGCATAGATCCTCCACAACAAAAAGGTATTATTGCCTGGTTCGCCAGTAATCCTGTAGCAGCCAACCTTCTTATGATATTTATCATTATCGGTGGCCTTTTTTCTGCTTTAACAATCCAAAAGCAAATGTTTCCACAGCTTGAGTTTAATTGGATATCCATTAACGTGGCATACCCTGGAGCAGGACCTCAAGAAGTAGAAATAGGAATTACTGAAAAAGTAGAAGAGTCTTTACAAGGTGTCCAAGGCATTGATCGACTGATTACTTACAGCTACCGTAACCTATCTCAAGCGTGGATAAAGGTTGACGATGATTTCGATACGAGAGAAGTATTGGACGAAGTCAAAGTCAATGTGGAAGGCATCCAAACACTTCCTGATCGCGCCGAAAGACCGCTTATTATACAAGAGAAGTATACTCAAGAAGTCATGTATATTGCTCTCTATGGTGAACTACCTTTTGCGAAGATCAAACAGCTCGGCGAAGAAATACATACCGAAATACAAGACTTACCTATCGTTCAAGTGAGTGAATATTTTTCTGGACCTGATTACGAAATATCTATTGAGTTAAGTCGAGATAAAATACGCGAATACGATTTAAGTTTTTCTGAAGTCGCCGATCGCATTCAGCGGTTTAGCGCAAATTTAAGTGCGGGCGAGATTCGAACTGACAATGGCTATATCGGTATTCGCGTCGAAAACCAAGGTTATAATCAACTTGATTTTGAGCGTATTCCATTGCGAACAAATCCTGACGGCAGCCAATTGTTTGTAGCCGACGTGGCTGAGGTTAAGGATGGATTCACTGAAGGACTTCGCTACGGTAAATTTAACGGCCAAGAAGCAGTGATTATATTCATTGGTGCCTCCAATAATCAGTCAACCCCTGATGTGGCTAAAGCAGTGAAAAAGTATATCGCTGATAAGCAAAGCGAGCTGCCTCCAACAATGAAGCTAGAATCATGGGTTGATCTCACCTACTACCTTGAAGGCCGTTTAGACATGATGATGGAGAACATGTGGACGGCTGCCATATTGGTTTTCATCATGCTGGCATTATTTCTTCGCTTAAAGTTGGCGATGTGGGTGATGGTCGGCTTGCCCGTGTGTTTCTTAGGCACACTGATGCTGATGCCCATATCTATGATAGATGTCACGATCAGTTTAACCAGTCTATTTGGTTTTATATTAGTGCTCGGCATCGTCGTCGACGACGCCATCGTGATTGGCGAAAGTGTTCATACCCAAGTAGAAAAGCATGGGCAATCATTGCAATCGGTCGTCAGCGGTGCACAAAAAGTCGCTATGCCAGCAACCTTTGGTGTCCTTACCACGGTCGCTGCGTTTTTGCCTATGCTGTTTGGCGATGGTCCTGAAGCCGCTATCGCCAAGTCCATTGGTGTCGTTGTTATACTTTGCCTTTTATTCTCTCTGGTGGAATCGAAATTCATTTTGCCAGCTCATCTTGCTTCCATGAAGCCAAAAGACAAAACGAAAAAAAGCCGTATTTATCAAATACAAGATAAAGTTGATACTTCATTAAAAAACTTTATCGATAACCGCTATGCACCCGCTTTGGGTCAATCAATCAAACACCGCTATATAGTATTGGCGTCATTCTTAGCATTACTTCTTATTACCATCGGCTTAGTGAGAGGTGATTTTGTCAAAGTCATTGGCACACCTAAAGTGCCTCATGATTTTCCAGAAATTATGTTAACCATGACGCCAGATACAGGTGAACAAGCAACACTTAATGCAGCTCTTGCTATCGAGCGCATGATCAAACAAGAGGATCAACGAATTCAAGACGAATTTGGTCAATCCATGATTCGTAGCCTATATGTCGAATTAAGCAGTCGAACAGAAGCAAAGCTCATGATTACACTGGTTGAGCCAGAACAACGAGTCATGGACACCTTTGCCCTATCGGACCGTTGGCGCAAACATATGCCATCTATTTCGGGACTGAAATCACTAAAAATTAATGACCAAATTATGGGCGGACAAAGAGAAGATGGCGATATTAGCTTCCAATTAATGGGTAAAAATGAAGAAACACTTTCCAAAGCCAAACAAGCCCTGAAAGACAAGCTGAACAGCATTAAAGGTGTTGGAGATGTCAATGATAGTGAGCAGTCTAATCGTCAAGAAATACAACTAGAACTCAAGCCTATTGCTTACAGCCTAAGCCTGGATTTGGCTACCGTTGCCAGTCAAGTTAATTCAAGTTTTTATGGCTTAGAAGTACAACGTATTTTACGCGATGGTGAAGAAGTTAAAGTCATGGTTCGCTACCCGAAGAATCAACGTAGCGATATTGGTCATGTCGCTAAAACCATGATCAGATTGCCAAACGGTGCAGAGGTCCCACTATCTGAAATTGCTAACCTAACCATCACTACGAGTAAAGAAGCCATTCGCCGAGAAGATGGTCAACCCACAACTAATGTCTGGGCTAGTGTGAACAGTGCCATTGCTGAGCCGCAAAAAATTGCTAAAGATATAGAAGATAATTTTATTCCTGAGCTGACGGAAAAGTACCCAGATGTTTCCAGTAACCTCGCAGGAAAAATCCAAGACGAACTGGATTCACAAACCGAACAGCTACGTAATTTTGTGCTATCCATGTTAATCGTATACGCATTGCTCGCAATACCGCTGAGATCTTACGCTCAGCCACTTATGATAATGTCAGTGATTCCGTTCAGTATTCTTGGTGCGATCTACGGTCACATTATCCTTGGCATGGATGTTAGTTCATTCTCCTTATTCGGCATCATTGCCGCAGCAGGTGTAGTGATCAATGATAGCCTTGTCATGGTGGATTATATTAACAAGGCCAAAGATTCGGGGATGAAGGTACTCGATGCTGTAATGGAAGCAGGCCAAAAACGTTTCCGGGCAATACTGCTTACCTCGTTAACCACCTTTATTGGCCTAACACCGATAATGCTGGAAACCAGTTTACAAGCCAAAATTGTTATACCTATGGCAGTATCACTGGCCTTCGGAGTGTTGTTTGCCACCGTCATAACATTAATCATGATTCCATGTCTGTATATGATGGGAGAGGATATCCAACAACGACGCGCTCGAAAAAAACAAGAGAAGTTAGAGAAAAAAGCGCAAGCTAGCACTTCCTAACCGAACATCAATTGAGATTAGGGGTTGTTACAGAATAACAGCAACCCCTTTACGTCAGTGTTACAAATATTACATTTGCTTACTCATTAAACCGCCAACTCGATTTATACTGTGAACTGATAGACATTGGGACACATGGATTTTATAAGTAGGTGGTATATGGAACAACTTCAACCAAACACTCAGATTCAAACCAAGACAATTAAGAAAACGGTTAATAAACCTCTTATTACCCCAGTTCTAACCTGCTTCATGTTATTCATTCACATGCTGTTAGCATTTGCCAACTTTGGTCTAGATACAGCAGTCCGCGGTGTTCAGCAACAAGTCGATAAGTTAGATGAGCTGGCCATAACGATTTTACTACCTATCGTCATGGCCCTTTTGATTGCGCCCTTGTTAGCAGCTGGAAAGCACTCTAAATTCAGTGTTGAGTTCAACTTTATGCTGTTTTGTTTTGTCTGCTTGAATTTAGTGGTTGATCTATTCCGAATGAGCCGCGGCCTTATTTAGCTAACAATTCGTTGATGGTTTGATTGATATCTTCAATCTGCTGTAGACACATCTCATGCGCCATATCATATTCCGACCATGATGGGGTATAGCCGGCGTCATTTAACTTCTTCAAACTATCTTGACCAAGTGCTGCTGGCACTACATCATCCTCTCTACCATGAAAAACATGAATATCTAAATCTCGGTTTTTGTCTTGGATCGCATCTGGGATGTAAGTACTCATGGCCAGTAAACCTGCCAAATCAAAGTCATAGTTTAATGCAACATCATAGGCAATAGCGCCGCCTTGGGAAAAGCCTGCCAAAATAATGCGCTTTGAATCTATGCCTTGTTCTATTTGTCCTTGAATGACCGCAGCAACGGCATCAGAGCTTTCTTTCAAATGTGCTTGATTCACATCACGAACATCACCATTTAAGGCAAAGTCATACCAAGCTGGCATCTCGATACCTTGATTAATGGTAACAGCGCGTTTAGGAGAATTAGGGAAGATGCAGCGTAGAGGATGGGAGATTCCATGACGAAAATAAGGCAAGACCGCCTCAAAATCATGACCACTGGCACCTAATCCATGCAGAAGAATCAAGCAGCTATCAGCTTCTTGTTCTGGTTCAGACAAAATACCTTGTAACTGTAAAGTGCTCATACTACTGCCACCTCAATAAGTTTGTTTTATAAGGTGGCAGCGTAAACAGTCAGGCAATATCTTGCAATAGCTGCCTTGGCGAGGCTTTAAGTACATCACGATTGGCGTAAAAACCACTGCTTAATATACTAAGCAATGCCAACGCTGGTACGCCTATCCATAAAGCAAAATGTGGTGCCCAGCCTACGTTGAACACAAAGAGATACAAAGCATAACTAATCGATTCAAAAGAGATCAACGCCAATATGCTTGATAACATTGCTAAGGTCACATACTCCGCTCGAATACGACGACGAATCATAGCTTCATTGGCACCAAAAGTTCGATAAAGCGCGGCTTCATGTTTTCTTAAACCTAGGGTACTTAATAGAGTTGCAAACATCAGCACGAGCGCACATAACAGTACCAACATAAGAATCGCTTCAACCGCGATTGTAGTTTGCGCCAAAATATCACGTACTTGGTTTAGTATTTGTTCAATCTCAATCACAGTTACTGCCTTAAATTTTTGATTCAGCTGAACTAACCATTTCCCTTCCGTTGGAGGCAGGTAAAAACTATTAATATAAGTATGATGGAAATCGTTTAATACACCGTCTGCGAATACCACATAGAAGTTCGGTCGAAAGTTCTCCCACTTTACACTTCGCAAACTTTCAATAGTGGTTTCTACTTCTTGACCTGCGATGTTGAATCGAACCTTATCGCCCACATTGACGTCGAGTCGGCGCGCCAGTTCCTCTTCTATGGAGATCCCATTATTTTGCACACTGGTATCGTCAAACCAGTCTCCAGATTGGATTGACTCGTCTTTACGCAGTTCGCTACTCCAGGTTAGGTTTAACTCGCGGCGCAACGCATTAGGACCTTCATCGTCTGGATAAATATCACTGACGTTTTCACCATTAATATGTGTGAGACGACCGCGGACCATTGGATAGAAAGCACTTTTTGCTAAACCTTTGTTATCAAGCGCTTCTGCGAACGCGTCTTTACGGTCAGGTAATATATTAATAGCAAAATGATTTGGAGTACCTTCTGGAACTTGCGCTTGCCAGTTATCAAACAAATCTCCCCGTACAATCCATATCAGCGCAACTGAGGTGAAAATAAAAGCAAATGCGGCGACTTGTGAGCGCGCATAATATTGGTGACGGGTCAATTGTGTTAGACCTAATTGCACAAAGCTTGGCAGCTTGTGTTGAATCTTATTCAAAGCAGACAGCATCAGTGTAGACAGAATTCCATACACTAAAAGCAATAGTGCCAAGCCAACGACGAAAACGATCGCCAGCTTAATACTGCCACTTAATAAGTAGGCAAGCCCCACCATAATGGCAACGGCAATAATAAAGAACACATTAGCTCGCACGCTTTGAGGCGCCAGCTCTCTACGTAATACTCGCACCGGGCTGACTTTATTTAGGTTTAAAATAGGTGCTAAAGCGATAAGCATTAATACTGCGACAGCACTTAACATGCTGAGTAAAACAGGTAACCAACGCGCATCCATCAGATCTTTCGGTAAGATGTCTTTTACCACTTCAAGCAGTGCAAAGTGTAGGACATAGCCGATGAGTGCACCTAAAACGGCTCCCAACAAAGCTGTTAACGCTAATTTAACAATGAAAATGGTGCGTACCTGCGCACTGCTTGCGCCCAAGCAACGTAACAAAGCCGCAGTGTTAAAATGTCTTTCACTGTATTGCTTCGCGCAAAGAGCTATAGCTACTGCAGCCAGCAATACACTAATCAAACTCGAAAGAGATAAATATTGCTGAGCTTTTGCTAAAGCACCACCAACATTATCTTGACTCTCGGTTATCCCCCGCAAACGTTCTTGTTTTTCCAGTTTTGGTTGTAACCATTCATCTAATGAAGAAATGGCCGATTCAGAGCCAGTGAAATATTGCTTGTACCACAGACGACTACCCTCTGAAACGACACCAGTAGCAGGTACATCAGCCTTGGACATAAGTAATCGGCCAAATGGGCTGAACAAGCTGCCACTTCGATCCGCATCTTGCTGCAAAATACGCTCGACCAAAAATTCGCTTTCACCAATTTCAATCGTATCGCCAATATCAATACTCAGCTTTTGTAAAATGCGCTCTTCCGCCCATACGTTTCCTTTTTCAGGCCCTTGCGCTAACAAAGTACCTTGCCCATAAAATTCATCGGCCACCTGATTGTAGCCCTTCAATGGATAACGCTCATCGACTGCTCGAACTCGAACTAACTGCAATTTGTCGTTAGCGAACGCCATGGTAGAGAAACCCATAGCTTTAGAGACTTCCATGCCAAGCTCCTGCGCTTTGCTGGCATACTCAGGATTTATTTCTCGCGAACTGAAAATAGTCAGATCACCAGCGATAAGTTCACTGGCACGGTATTCCATAGTGCGCGTCAGACGATCACTAAAGCTAGAAATCATAGCCATACTAAGTGCGGCTAATAAGGTAGCCAAGACCAATAGACGCTTTTCACTACTGCGCAAATCATTGCGCCAATGCTTAAAGCTCAACTTACATAATTGTAAATACGACATGATTACCCCTTAACTGGCTTTCGCCATTTCCGCGAGTTTGCCGTCTTCAAGATGCACTTGACGATCACATTTCTTGGCGAGCTGTTCATCATGAGTTACAAGAATCAACGTGGTTTTAAGTTGGCTATTCAAATCAAACAACAGGTTTTCAATTTTTTCTCCAGTATGTTCGTCTAGATTTCCCGTTGGCTCGTCGGCAAATAGAACATCAGGTTCGCAGGCAAACGCACGGGCTATCGCCACGCGTTGTTGTTCACCACCACTAAGCTGATTGGGTTGGTGATCCAAGCGATCGGCTAAGCCCACTTTGTCCAACCACTCACGGGCTTTTTCTTCGGCATGATTATGCCCTTTCAGCTCAAGAGGAAGCATGACATTATCGAGTGCAGATAGATGTGGTAACAGTTGAAAATTTTGGAACACAAAACCCACATGATCACTGCGAATGGCAGCGCGCCCATCTTCATCCAAGCCAGCTAGGTCTTGATCGGCTAAAAAAATATGACCCGTAGACACGCTATCAAGGCCCGCTAACAAACTGAGTAATGTAGACTTTCCGCTGCCGCTCTTCCCCACAATGGCTAGAGATTCACCTGCTTCTACTTTCAGATCAACGCCAGTGAGAATGTCCAGTTGTGTATCCGCTAATGTCAGAGATTTGCAAACCGATTGCGCATCAATAATTGCCATAATAGTGCCAACCCTTGAGTATTTAGTCTTTATAGGGAGATTTAGATTAATCAGATCATATAGCCATAGATTGGTTCACAGTTGCAAGGCATCTCAGTCACATTTCAGAAGCTCGCTGAGTTCTGAACATGGAATAGACAGTTCACTATGACTAGGTGGCTTGCTACTATCCGACAACTTACAATAAACCGTCATAAGGAGCCTCCATGACGATTATGCAATCGGTATTATTTGTGATTGCCACATTGGGAAATAGCGCCAGCTTTACCCTTTATTACGCGCACCCAAGTATTACCACAGGATTTCTCGTTTTATTTACCAGCCTCTATACACTGATTGGTCTACATGATTTATTCATCAGTAAACACTCTCTCAACCGCTTGTATCCAGTGGTGGCATACATTCGATATTTTCTAGAAAACTTTCGGACAGAAATCCAACAATATTTTATCGCTAACAATACCGAAGAATTGCCATTTAATCGGGAGCAGAGATCGTTGGTTTATCAACGTGCAAAAAACCAACGGGATACCATTGCATTTGGAACACAGCACAACTTACTAGAAGATAACTACTTAAGCCTATGGCCAAGCCTTTCGCCGAAAAAAGTCGAGCATGAGAACAAGCGCATCACTATTGGTGGCACTCAATGCGACCGACCTTATGACGCATCGATACTTAACATTAGTGCCATGAGCTTTGGTGCACTTAGCGCACAAGCCATCGAAGCATTAAATCTTGGAGCCAAAAAAGGCGGCTTTTATCACAACACAGGCGAAGGCGGCATCAGCCCTTACCATTTAAAGCATGGAGGAGATCTTGTATGGCAAATCGGCTCTGGGCTATTTGGATGCCGTGATCTAGATGGCAATTTTGATCCAAGCCTGTTCACTCAAAATGCTCGCCGCGACAACGTAAAAATGATTGAATTAAAGCTATCTCAAGGGGCTAAACCAGGACATGGAGGGGTATTACCCAAATCAAAAATAAGCGAAGAAATTGCCCGCATTCGTAACGTGCCTATGGATCAGGATTGTATTAGCCCCGCCAGCCACCCGCTTGCACAAACTCCCATTGATTTACTCAACAATATCACACAACTTCGCCAGTTAAGTGGTGGTAAACCGGTTGGTTTTAAAATGTGTGTGGGCAACCCAGCAGAGTTTTTAAGCATCTGTAAAGCCATGCTCGAAACCAATCAATATCCGGACTTTATTACCATTGATGGTGCCGAAGGCGGAACCGGGGCAGCCCCTGTCGAGTTCAGTAATCGCTTGGGAATGACCTGTTTAGACGCTGTTTATTTGGTAAATAGCGCCCTCATCGGATGTGGTATTCGCGACAAAATTACTTTAATCGCCTCCGGCAAAACCGCATCCGCTTTTGACATTTTGACGAAAATGGCCGCTGGTGCAAACATCATCAACGCTGCACGCACCATGATGTTTGCCGTAGGTTGTATCCAAAGCCGTAGTTGTAACACCAATCACTGTCCAACAGGTGTGGCAACACAAGATCCTGCTCGTGGTAAAGCCATTGATATCACCGCGAAAAGCGAACGCGTCAAAAACTTTCAACGCAATACTTTGCACGCTCTATTTGAATTGGTAGGCAGCATGGGGTTGGATGACCCACAAGCCGTCACCGCGAATATGGTAAAACGCCGAACTCCTTATGGTTTATCCATCTCCCTAGGAGCAATTGTGCCAACGCTAAAACCCAATAGCCTGTTACAAAAACTCAATACAGTTGACGACCCATGGCAACGCTGGTGGCAACAAGCTAATAGTGAATCGTTTTACGTACATGACGACTGTGTCCTATATTCACCAGAGCTTAAAATGCGGGAAGTGTGACAACACCATAGCGCTTTGAATAAAGGTAGCTGTTGTAAAATAGCTGCTTGTTTCGTTAGTCTACTTTGTTACCTACTACACACTGCTTAGGTTTTTTAGTTAGGTGGATAAATAGACCCAGGGCAATCAACAAAAAGGCGGTTGATGAGATGATAGCCACCGGATAATAAAGATTGCCCGCCATTTCTAACTGACTGTACTTGATCACCATAATCAACCCTTCCAGCGATAGTGCGACACAAACAGTACCTATAAACCGAGGCACCGTACGCCTCAGTCCGTCAACTGCATCTTCTTCATGTTCTTCTACGGAATATTCTTTGTTAATAACGAGTGCTAACTCGAATACCGCTAGAGCAATAATCCCAGTATTAATACTCGACAAAAATATTCCCATGACATCTTTACCGCCTAATATACCAACCACGACCGTACTAAACAGTGAATATAAAATAGCAACGGCTAGCCCTAAAAACAGCAGTGCGAACAAACGTGCAAAATACACCCTAACCCGAGAAAAAAACTGCTCGATCTCTATCAGGCCCTTATTGTCACTTTCAAGGGGCTTTGTTTCACGCCCTGCTTTAACATCGAATTGCATACAACACTCTCGTCACTTTTACTCTTGGATCAATGTCGGATCTACATCTAGATCAACCAAATACGACAACCTACATATTTATTAGGTGACGCTGGTGTAAATGGGTTCCTGTGGAGCTCATCCTTATAGTGTCGAATAACCCAATTCGTGACAAAGCTAACATTTAGAAATGGCTTTCATCTGATCTAGATTTCATATTTTGTCTACAATTCTATTGCATAAAAGACATATACTGCCTATATTATGCTCAACTATTCAGAATTGTAGACAATAATCATGGATATAGAGGAAAATGCAGGCACTCAGACACTCTCTGATCGAGTGTTTGAGCAGATCCAAGAGGCCATCGTCTCAGGTGAGATCCCACAAGGGGAAAAGGTCAGTGAGAGCGGAATTGGCCAACGCTATGGGGTCAGCCGTGGCCCCTTGCGTGAGGCCATCAGACGTTTAGAAGGTCGAAAGCTGCTCGTGCGTATTCCTCACTCGGGAGTTCGCGTTGTCACCCTGACCCATGAAGAACTTATCGAGATCTATCAGATTCGTGAAAGCCTCGAAGCCCTCGCCTGTGAACTTGCTGCTGAGAATATGAGTGACAATGAAATTGAAGAGCTGGGCGCCCTGCTGCAGCAACACCAAGACTACATTCACGCTCATGGTGGCAAGCGCTATTACCAGCAAGAAGGAGATTGGGATTTCCACTACCGCATCATCCACGCCAGCGGTAATAAGCGCCTCATTGACCTACTGTGCGGTGAACTCTATCAGTTAATTCGTATGTACCGAAATAAAGGTAGCCAATCCACTTCACGTCCCTTGAAAGCGTTTGAAGAGCATCAACAGATTTTCAATGCACTGAAACAAAGAGATGGTGAACTAGCGGGCATTCTCATGGGACGACACATACGCGCTTCCCGCCGCAACATTCAAGACCAAATTGCTGAACAAATAAATGACCAACAAAAATAGGTATAGAGAATATGTCTAAAGTGAGCCCAGGCAAACGCTTTCGCGATGCCATAAAAAACAACAACCCACTGCAAATCGTTGGCACTATCAATGCCTATTCCGCGCTCATGGCCGATAAAATTGGTCACCAAGCCATTTACCTATCAGGTGGTGGCGTCGCCAATGCCTCTCATGGTTTACCTGACTTGGGCATGACCTCCATGAACGACGTGGTGGAAGATGCCCGCCGCATTACATCTGTTACTGACCTACCTTTATTGGTGGACATCGATACCGGCTGGGGTGGTGCCTTCAATATTACACGCACGATCAAAGAAATGATTCGTGCCGACGTGGCGGCGATTCACATTGAAGACCAAGTTGCACAAAAACGCTGCGGCCACCGTCCTAATAAAGAAATTGTTAGCAAAGCAGAAATGGTCGATCGTATTAAAGCCGCCGTTGATGCCCGTACTGATGAAGACTTTTTCATTATGGCGCGAACGGACGCATTCGCTCAAGAAGGTTTAGACGCAGCCATCGAACGCGCACAAGCCTGTGTAGAAGCTGGCGCAGACGGTATTTTTGCTGAAGCCGTGAACGAACCAGAACACTACAAAGCCTTCAGCGAGGCGCTGGATGTCCCTATCTTGGCTAACATCACGGAATTTGGTCAAACCCCGCTATACAACAAACAAGAATTGGCGGAATGGGGAGCGAGTATGGTGCTCTATCCGCTAAGTGCGTTCCGCGCTATGAATAAAGCAGCTGAACTGGTTTATCAAAATATCCTAGAAAAAGGCGATCAAAAAGATGTCGTCGATATCATGCAAACCCGTATGGATTTATATGATTATCTTGGCTATCACGAATTCGAACAAAAATTAGATGCCTTGTTTGCAGAAGGCAAAAATAAGTAAGCAATACTCGTAAAATATAAATAGTTTCACTAAAACAAAAATAAAAAATATTCCCTTAACGGAGGAACGAATTATGGTCGATAAAGCTTTGAGTGGTGCAGGTTTACGTGGTCAGGTAGCGGGTGAAACCTCTTTATGTACAGTAGGTAAATCCGGAACGGGCTTAACCTATTGTGGTTATGACATTACCGATCTTGCTGAAAACGCAAAATTTGAAGAAGTCTCTTATTTATTTAGCCGTGGTCACTTGCCAAATCAAAGTGAGCTGAATGAATACTTGAGCAAGCTGAAAAAACTGCGTGGATTACCGCAAGCGTTGAAAGAGGTGCTAGAGCGCATCCCGAAAGAAGCCCATCCAATGGATGTCATGCGTACTGGTGCCTCTATGCTGGGTAATCTAGAAACTGAAGAAAGCTTCGATGAAGCCAACGATCATATTGATAGACTGGTAGCGGTTTTTCCTAGCATCATCTGCTATTGGTATAAGTTTAGCCATGAAGGTAAACGCATCGAAACAGAAACCGACGACGCTTCTGTTGGCGCCCACTTCTTGCATATGCTTACCGATAAAAAGCCAAATGAACTGCATGAGCAAGTGATGAATGTCTCATTGATTCTATATGCTGAGCATGAATTCAACGCCTCTACATTTACCGCCCGTGTCTGTGCTTCTACTTTATCGGACATTCATTCCTGCGTAACCGGTGCCATTGGTTCTTTGCGTGGCCCACTTCATGGCGGGGCGAACGAAGCAGCCATGGAATTGATCGAAAATATGAAAGACCCAGAGGATGCTGAAACGACCTTAATGGGCATGCTAGAGCGTAAAGAAAAGATTATGGGCTTTGGCCATGCCATTTACCGTGAATCTGATCCACGCAATACCATCATTAAAAAATGGTCGGAAAAACTGGCAGCGGATGTAGGCGATAATCGTTTATACCCAGTATCGGTTCGCTGTGAAGAAGTGATGTGGCGCGAAAAGAAACTGTTCTGTAACGCAGACTTTTTCCACGCGTCGGCTTATCACTTTATGGGCATCCCGACAAAACTGTTTACCCCTATTTTTGTCATGTCTCGCGTAACAGGTTGGACGGCTCATGTTAAAGAGCAGCGTGCAAATAACCGTATTATTCGCCCAAGCGCCGGTTATATTGGTCCTGAGTCGCGTCCAGTACCGCCAATTAGTGAACGTTAATAGCAATACCAAGACATTTGATTCCTTTGTTAGACACTTAAAACAAAGGAATCAACTTATAGATTGATGAGAGCATTATGAACACCCAATACCGTAAACCCTTTAAAGATTTTGGTATCGACTTTTACGATACTCGCGAGGCCGTTGAAGCCATTCAACCGGGTTCCTACGATACACTGCCCTACACCTCGAAAATTTTAGCCGAGCAATTGGTGCGCAAGTGCGAGCCTGAAGCTCTGGCCGATTCTCTTAAGCAATTAATCGAACGCAAGCAGGACTTGGATTTTCCTTGGTACCCTGCTCGCGTGGTATGTCACGATATCCTTGGTCAAACTGCACTTGTAGACTTAGCCGGTTTACGCGATGCCATTGCAGAGAAAGGCGGCGATCCAGCACAAGTTAATCCTGTTGTACCCACGCAGTTAATCGTCGATCACTCTTTGGCTGTTGAG
The DNA here is from genome assembly GCF_012295615.1 of Bermanella marisrubri. Classification (NCBI taxonomy): domain Bacteria; kingdom Pseudomonadati; phylum Pseudomonadota; class Gammaproteobacteria; order Oceanospirillales; family Oceanospirillaceae; genus Bermanella; species Bermanella marisrubri. The sequence goes on along the minus strand of NZ_CP051183.1, from coordinate 1,032,501 downwards.
CACGCTGGTTTTGAAAAAGATGCATTTGATAAAAACCGTGAAATCGAAAACCGTCGTAACGAAGATCGCTTTCATTTTATTGAGTGGACCAAGACTGCGTTTGAAAACGTGGATGTAATTCCTGCCGGTAACGGCATCATGCACCAAATCAATTTAGAAAAGATGTCTCCTGTCATTCAAAGCCGTGACGGTGTGGCCTACCCAGATACCTGTGTCGGGACCGATAGCCATACCCCGCACGTAGATGCATTAGGTGTTATTGCCATTGGTGTAGGTGGCCTAGAGGCAGAAAATGTAATGCTAGGTCGTCCTTCCATGATGCGCCTTCCAGACATTGTCGGTGTCGAGCTCATCGGCGAACGTCAGCCCGGTATTACCGCAACAGATATCGTGTTATCACTCACGGAATTTTTACGAAAAGAGCGTGTTGTATCCTCTTATCTTGAATTTTTTGGTGAAGGTACCAAGGGTCTCACCATTGGTGATCGCGCCACTATCTCGAACATGACACCCGAATACGGTGCCACTGCGGCGATGTTCTACATTGATGAGCAAACCATTGATTATTTAAAACTCACAGGTCGTGAACCAGAGCAAATAAAATTGGTTGAAGAATACGCCAAGGAAACAGGACTGTGGGCAGACGCCATGACGGAAGCCAAATACGAACGTGTATTGCAGTTCGATTTAAGCAAAGTCACTCGCACCATGGCGGGCCCCTCTAACCCACATCGCAAAGTAGAAACAACTGATCTTGCAAAAAATGGTATTGCCGGTAAATGGGAAGAAACGGAAGGCGAAATGCCAGATGGCGCCGTGATCATTGCGGCCATTACTTCCTGTACTAATACCAGTAACCCGCGCAATGTCGTTGCGGCCGGATTATTAGCGAAAAAAGCCAATGAGCTTGGTTTGATTCGTAAGCCTTGGGTGAAATCGTCATTCGCCCCCGGTTCAAAAGTGGCTCGTCTTTATCTTGAAGAGGCAGGCCTGCTTCCCGAACTGGAAAAACTGGGTTTTGGTATTGTCGCCTATGCTTGCACAACATGTAACGGCATGAGTGGTGCATTGGACCCTAAGATTCAGCAAGAAATCATTGATCGCGACTTGTATTCAACCGCCGTTTTATCCGGCAACCGTAACTTTGACGGTCGAATTCACCCTTATGCCAAGCAAGCATTCTTAGCCTCACCGCCGTTAGTTGTGGCTTACGCTATTGCTGGTACCGTGCGCTTTGATATCGAGAAAGATGTACTTGGCAAAGACCAAAACGGTAATGACATTACCTTAAAAGATCTTTGGCCAAGTGATGAAGAAATCGATGCTATTGTTGGCGAGCATGTAAAGCCTGAACAATTTAAACAGGTTTATATTCCAATGTTTGATTTGGATAAAGGTCAAGCGGCAGAAAGCCCGCTTTACGAATGGCGTCCGCAGAGTACCTATATTCGTCGTCCACCTTATTGGGAAGGTGCATTGGCAACTGAACCAACATTAAAAGGTATGCGCCCGTTAGCTGTACTGGGTGATAACATCACCACGGATCACTTATCGCCTTCCAATGCGATCATGGCATCCAGTGCCGCCGGGGAATATCTTGCCAAAATGGGGGTTCCGGAAGAGGACTTTAACTCCTACGCAACCCACCGTGGTGATCACTTAACCGCACAGCGTGCAACGTTTGCCAATCCAAAACTATTGAATGAAATGGTTCAAGAAAATGGTGAAGTAAAACAAGGTTCCCTCGCACGCATTGAGCCTGAAGGCAAAGAAACCCGTATGTGGGAAGCCATTGAAACCTATATGGAACGCAAGCAGCCTTTAATCATTGTGGCAGGTGCGGATTATGGTCAAGGCTCCAGCCGTGACTGGGCAGCTAAAGGTGTTCGCCTAGCTGGTGTTGAAGCCATTGTCGCAGAAGGTTTTGAACGTATTCACCGCACCAATCTAATTGGAATGGGCGTATTACCCCTTGAATTTAAACCTGGTGTAACACGCAAAACATTAGAGATAGATGGAACAGAAACCTTTGATGTTGTAGGCACACCATCACCTCGCTCCGACTTAACATTGATTATTCATCGCAAAGATGGCTCAAGTGTTGAAACTACAGTGACGTGTCGCTTGGATACGCAAGCAGAGGTGGATGTGTATGGTGCAGGCGGCGTGCTACAAAAGTTTGCCCAAGACTTCTTAGCTGCTAACTAATGCAACACTTTGATCAAGGCTCAATATCGCTATTGAGTCTTGATTTGTTTCTAATGTTTCTTGATGAGTGATAGTCAATCATGAGTTATCAACCACAAATAAAAGTACCGGCTACCTATATGCGTGGCGGTACCAGTAAAGGTGTGTTCTTTTTAAAAGACGAATTGCCTGAAGCAGCGCAGCAACCGGGCGAAGCACGGGATAAATTATTGCTACGAGTGATCGGTTCCCCCGATCCCTATGAGAAACAAATCGATGGCATGGGTGGCGCGACCTCTAGCACAAGTAAAACCGTGATTATCAGTAAAAGTGAGCAATCTGATCACGATGTGGATTATTTATTTGGTCAAGTCAGTATCGATAAACCTTTTGTTGATTGGAGCGGAAACTGCGGCAACCTATCCGCTGCTGTCGGCCCCTTCGCCATTAATAATGGATTGATCCCGGCTGAACGTATTCCAGAAAACGGCATTGTCGAAGTGAAAATTTGGCAAGCCAATATCACAAAAACCATCATTGCCCATGTCCCTATTAAAAATGGTCAAGTTCAAGAGATGGGCGATTTTGAGTTGGATGGTGTTACCTTCCCTGCCGCTGAAGTACGTGTAGATTTTGTTGCCCCTGCCGACGGTGAAGGTGCGCTCTTCCCTACAGGCAATTTAATCGATCAATTAGATGTACCAGACATTGGTACTTTTGAAGCCACCATGATCAATGCTGGTATTCCTACCGTGTTTATCAAAGCAGAATCACTTGGTTACACAGGTACTGAATTACAAGCGGATATCAATAACGATAAAAAAGCACTGGAAACCTTTGAAACCATTCGCGCCTATGGTGCGGTAAAAATGGGGTTAATTGAAAATATTACAGAAGCCGCCAACCGCCAACATACTCCAAAGATAGCCATTGTCGCAGGCCCAAAAACCTATACTGCCTCCAGCGGTAAAGTCGTAGAAGCGGATTCCGTGGATGTATTAATTCGCGCTCTTTCTATGGGAAAATTGCATCATGCTATGATGGGCACCGCAGCTGTGGCCATTAGTGCTGCAGCAGCGATTCCTGGTACTTTGGTAAATATCGCAGCAGGTGGAAAAGAACGAAATTCTGTCACCTTTGGTCATCCGTCTGGCACCTTAAAAGTGGGAGCCGAAGCCAGCAAAGTGGGCGAGCAATGGTCCATCGATAAGGCAATCATGAGCCGAAGTGCGCGCATTATCATGCAAGGCTGGGTACATGTGCCGGCGGAGACATTTTAATCTCGCCGGATAACATAATCTTATTGATAAAGCGCTATCCATAATTTTCTCTATAGATAGCGCTTTTTCGCAATGAAACAAACTATTCATACAATCGGCTGGTTACTCTTTAGGTCTAGTCTGTTAATTTAAACGCCTGCCAAATGTCCCTTAAAACTGGGAACTCAAAAACAAACCAACACTACACGGATTAATGAAAATGGAATTAGATATTTATCAGGTCGATGCTTTCGCAAAAAAAGTATTTGAAGGGAATCCTGCAGCGGTATGTCCACTAGAGGAATGGCTCACAGACGATATAATGCAGTCCATAGCTGCTGAAAATAATCTTGCCGAAACAGCATTCTTTGTTCCCAACGAAAACGGCTTCTATATTCGCTGGTTTACGCCAACAAAAGAAGTCAGCTTATGCGGTCATGCGACACTAGCCAGTGCTCACATTCTCTTTTCAGAACTGAATTATCAGGGTGAGTCTATTGTATTTGATTGCATGAGTGGTGAGCTCATTGTGAAAAAGGCTGAAACGGGATATGAGATGGATTTCCCCTCACAACCAGGTGAAGTATGCGACAAATTTGATGAAGCCGAAGAGATCTTTAGTAAACGCCCTATCGCTTGCTTAAAGCATGAGGACTATGTTCTCGTATTTGATGACGAGGAATTTATTCGCAATGCAAATTTTGATATTAGTCTTTTAAAGGCATGGGACCTGCGCGGTGTAATGATCACTGCCGCTAGTACCGAGTATGATTTCATCAGCCGATTCTTCGCCCCCAATTACGGTATCAATGAAGACCCAGTGACGGGCTCTTCATTTACAAAACTCATTCCCTATTGGGCAGACAAACTAAACAAACAAACTATGTTTGCCAAACAATTATCGCCAAGAGGAGGCGAAGTGCACTGTCAGCTAAATAATGATCGTGTGTTAATTAGCGGTGGGGCAATCACATATTTAAAGGGAAAAATTATCGTTTAATAAGATAGTTCATCAAACATAGTCCAATGTTTACATGCATACTCTCAATAAAGTATGCATGTAAAAATTCTATTTTCCCGCCTCTATTAAAAGTTCGAAACACCGTTTACGATCCTCCAAATAATAGCAGTTGCTCACTACCATGATTTCGTCCAAAGCAAACGTTTCACGGATGAAGTGTAGCTTCTCCATCACCTGCTTTTGCGTGCCTACAGCACGATATAGATCACGGCTTTGCATAAACTGTGCTAACTCAGGTGTCACCAGATAGTCTTTTACTTGTTCCGGCATAAGAAAACGACCACCACTTTGGCCGGTAATAAATCGATAAAAATTCACATCGAAAGTTTTCTTCATTAAGTGCGCGTATTCCTCATCATCATGACAAAATACGCTCACAGTCAGACAGGCATAAGGGCTTTCAAGATAACTCGAAGACTTAAATTGATTTTTATAGAATTCAATGAATTCAGGCTGGACTTGTGGGTTAATAAATGCAGCAAGATTATAGGGTAAACCTTTTTCAGCTGCTAATTTGGCACTATCTGGACTGCTACCCAGCATCCAAATAGGTAAACGTTCTGGTGGTTTAGGACTAACAAGCGGATCACTCTTTTCCGATCCTAAAAAAGACATTAACTCATCCACCAATTGTGGGAAACGACTAAACTTTGGCTGACCATCAGTGGCAAGTGCCATGGCCGTTGCCATATCGGTTCCAGGTGCACGTCCGACCCCTAAATCGATACGATCCGGATACAAATTTCCCAATAAAGAAAACACCTCGGCTACTTTATAAGCACTATAGTGCGGTAGCATGATTCCGCCCGAGCCTAATCGAATATGCTGGGTGGCGGCACCTAGCGCCGCTAACAAGACTTCTGGAGCACTACCTGCAACCGTCGGGAAGCCATGATGCTCAGAAATCCAGAAGCGTTCGTATCCTAATTGTTCACACCACTTGGCCATCTCTATGGTTTCTGACAACGCTAACTGTGCGTGGTCATAGTCCCGCGCCATGGATTGATCGAGTACCGAAAGTTTCATCACATCCCCTCGCAAATACTAGCAGAATCACAATTTAAGGTTTGGGTTAACAGCCTAACCAATTACTAGACCCAATATAAAGAAGCACTAGGCTTTTTCATGATATGTTAGTATGAAAACACTGTTGCAAAAAAAATTAAGGAGTGAAGCATGATTACATATCTATATTGGATTGGTGCGCTGGCTTTAGCAGTATTGAGTTTGTATGCATTAGGCTATCGATTAAAGGCTTGGAAAGGGGCCGCAGCAACCAGCATAAGTATCTTACTAGTGGCCACATTGGCATATTTCTTTCACTTCCAACAAATTTTTGTAAAACACTGGGGTGGTGTAATGTCGGTAAGTGTACCTGAAGGGCAGAAGCACATCGCAGCGACTTGGAAGGACGATCACCTTTGGATAGAAAACTATGACCCAAAAACCAACACCTGCATATTTAAAGAGTATGCTCGCGGGGCCACACTAGAAGGTAAAGTTCTTATCAAAAACTGTAACCCAATTAAAGCGAATTAAAAAATCTATAATCAGCGCCTAGGGTATTCCATCTTTTCACCCTAGTCGCTTACTAGTAACAACCTATCCACTAGCTATGGCGCGACCTAAGTTAAGGAATTGTTGAGTCATATCGACTACAATGTAGCAATTCATCAGGGGGTTGTATGTCAGACGTTCTAGCATTAATTAAACAATATTGGGGTTTCACTGGAATCAATCCAGAAAAGGTCATTGCCGAAAATGAATTCGGCAACTTTATTCTACACGATGTGGATGGACGATTTTGGCGTCTATGTCCTGAAGACCTTTACTGCGAAATCATTGCTGATAACAAGGACGAATATAATGAATTGGTTCAAGAAGTTGAGTTCAACCAAGACTGGTTTATGGAAGTCATTCTAGAAAAAGCAGTTGAAAAATATGGCGAACTCAAACCCGGCTATAAATTTCATTTATTAGAGCCAGGAGCATTGGGCGGCAAATACGCAGTATTTAATATTCAACCGATGCCGGTGGAAAAAATCATAAAGTTCTCAGGGGAGTTGGAACATAAACGCCAACGTGCTGGTGGCAAAAAAGTTAGCTACACCCCTCTTTCGCAAGAGTCTTAATTTATGCGATTTTCGATAATTTTAACTGCCTCACTGCTATTAAGTGCATGCTCCAATCTACAGCATGAGCACAAAGCTAATAGTCAACACACCAGTAGAAATAGCCTCGACTGGGCCACTAGTTACTATGGACAGCTTCCCTGCGCAGATTGTCCCGGCATCGAAACACAAATCCGGTTATTTGATTTTGACGAAGAAGCAAACCACGGTCATTACCAACGTTTGTCGAATTACCTAGGACAACCCAATAGTCGCTTTTTTAAAGAATCCGGAACCTTTCGTTGGACGGCCGACGGTAATTCCATCGAGCTAATAAAAGAAGGCCAAGTTAGCAATACATGGAGAGTATTTGAAGATTCCTTACTCATGCTAGAACAGAATGAAAATCCAATCGAAACCTCCATGTCCAAGGCTTATAGATTGAATAAACTGAGCACCAAACAACGCCTAGCGGGTGAAATGCAACCGCGAACATGGGTTTTCTCTGAGATACTTGGTCATACCCTTGATAGCTCATCTGAAGCATTTCTTGCATTCAATGTCGATGAAATGCGAGCAGCAGGGTTCACCAGCTGCAACAGGCTAACAGGACCAATTGAAGTGAGCGATCAGCAATTGCGCTTTGGTCGTCTTGCCATGACCCGCCGTGCGTGCCCTGAATCGTCAATTGAATCCCAAGTACTGCAAGTATTACATAGAACTGCTCATTATCAGTTTCAACAGTATGCGCTGGTTCTTTTGGACAGCGACAAGCAAACACTGGCGAAGCTTGGTCTAAGCGTAAAAGAGTAAATTCATGATTTTAGATATCATCTATTTTGCAGGACTGGGCGGAACTCTCGTATTTGCCATCTCCGGAGCACTCGCTGCTGCTGAGAACGAATTAGATATCCTTGGTTTTATACTCTTTGCCACCGTGACCGGCATTGGTGGTGGTACTGTGAGAGACCTAATTCTGGGTGTCGAGGTTGCTTGGGCACACGGTCAACATGCTTATGACCTGCATATTTGTGTGGCAGCTGCCGTGGTTACTTATTTTCTCGCGCCACAATTTATAAAGCGCATGCGTTTATTGGTGTGGATGGATGCCATGGGACTCGCCATTTTTAGTGCAGTCGGTACAGCAAAGGCATATGAATTAGGACTGAGTCCTTTGGTCTGTGTTGCCATGGGTATGATCACCCCAACTTTCGGTTCTATGATTCGAGATATCCTGTCAGATCGCCAACCTGAACTGCTACAACCGGAGATATATGTCACCGCTTCCATCGTGGGAGGCGTCAGTTTTCTTTTAAGTATGCAAGTACTAACTAACCCACAGCTAAGCATACTTCTGGCGGCGCTTTCAGCGTTTTTAGTAAGATCGGCCTCAATCGTGTATAATCTACGGCTGCCTAAGTTTACGAATAAATAATTTAAGCGGTCTGGATTAGCTGAGGCACTAATCTGTCAGCCCTTAAATTGCGTATTACGACAAAGCTTAAATTAGTAACCCAAAAGGTTAACAATGGACATTTTTAACGACTACGAGTCAGAAGTACGCGGTTATATCCGCTCTTTCCCAACCGTTTTCGACAAAGCGATCGGAGCAGAGCTCTTCGATGAAGATGGAACGCGATATATAGATTTCTTCGCCGGAGCAGGCACCCTCAATTACGGCCACAACCCTGAAGTGGCAGTAGAAGCTCAGATCAAATACCTTCAAGATCGACGCATCGCACACGGCTTAGACAAGGCAACCGTTGCCAAGCAAGAGTTTATGGAGTCTTTTGTAGAGAAGATTCTTAAGCCGCGCAATCTAGAATACAAACTACAATTCACTGGCCCTACAGGTACAAACTGTACAGAAGCGGCCATGAAGCTGGCGCGCCAAGCAAAAGGTCGCCCAGGTATTGTTGCGTTTACTAACGCATACCATGGACACACCATGGGCGCATTGGCTGCGACGGGTAACGAATCTTACCGTGACGATACGTATGGCGCACGCGGTGCGACCTCTTTCATGCCATTTGATGGTTTCTTAGGCCAAGATATTGATAGCCTACATGTATTCCGTCGTTATTTGGAAGACAAGGGTTCTGGCCTTGAGCTACCCGCTGCTGTGATCATCGAAACCGTGCAAGGTGAAGGTGGTATTAACGTCGCTTCTCAAGAATTTTTACAAGGTCTTGCTGCCCTATGTAAAGAATACGACATGGTATTAATCATCGACGACATCCAAGTGGGTAATGGTCGTACTGGCAAATTCTTCAGCTTCGAAGAAGCCGGTATTAAACCAGACATGGTTTGTCTATCTAAGTCCATTGGTGGTGGCAACCCAATGGCGGTGCTTTTGATCAACCCTGAAATCGATGTTTGGTCTCCAGGTGAGCACACAGGTACATTCCGTGGTAACTCTCTTGCGTTCGTTGCTGCGAAGCAACTTATTGATCAATACTGGTCAGACGATAAGTTAACTCAAGAAGTAGATCGCAAATCAAAAGTGATGCGTGCTGCGCTTGAAGAGCTTCGTGACGAGTTCCCATCTCTAAACTGCGATGTACGCGGTCGTGGTTTGGTTCTGGGTATCGAAACAAAAGTTGAAGGTTTTGCTGACGAAGTATCTGCCAAAGCCTTTGAGAAAAAGCTTATTTGTGAAACCTGCGGTGCTGAAAGCACAGTAAACAAATTGTTCGTTGCACTAAACATCGACGACGCGATCTTCAACGAAGGCCTAGAAGTCTTTAAAGAAGCATTCCGTGAAGTAGCAAAGAAGCACGCTTAATTTGATCTGGTATAGATTTAATTAGCATCAAAGAACCCCGCGATTGCGGGGTTTTTTATGTCTGAAACAAGCTCTATTGTACGAACATTTGTATCCCTCAAATAATTTGCCATATCTAGTTTTTCGAAAACGGTTCATAAAGCGAACGGCGTTGCGTGCCATGGATGGCACGCCGAGCGCACATGGATGTGTTTACCGCGTTCGAGAGACTATGAACTGATTTTGGAAAACCCAATGATCAAATATCATATTTACTAATCCTTCATCTTTTGACGACATAGCGACTTCCAGCTGTAATATATGACTGGAATGATAAATAGCGTCAATATAATGGAAGTAAGCATTCCGCCCACCATGGGTGCAGCCAGCCGACTCATAATTTCTGAACCCGTTCCGGTAGAGAATAAAATGGGTAGCAAACCGGCAATGGTAGCCCCAGCCGTCATTAAGACAGGTCGAACCCTTAAGCTTGCTCCTTCATAAACAGTTTGCAATAACGTGGTCTTTTGACTGGCGTTTTGTTTCATGTACTCATCATATGCTTGGTTTAAATACACCAACATAATCACACCGGTTTCCACCGCTACGCCTGCTAATGCGATGAAGCCAACACCCACTGCAATGGAAAAATTAAAATCCAGTGCGTACATCAACCAGATACTGCCTGTTAAACTAAAAGGTAAGGTCGTCATCAAGATAGCGACTTCACCCAATCGCCTAAAACTTAAATACAACAGAACAATGATGATGATGAGCGTCAGAGGCACCACCAGCATGAGTTTTTGTTTCGCTCTTTCCATGTATTCAAATTGACCCGCCCATTTCAAACTGTAACCAGCAGGTATTTGAATATCCTCTTCAATTTTTTGCTGGGCCATTTTCATATAACTGCCCACATCAATATCTTTGATATCGATAAAACTCCAACCGTTAATGCGCGCATTTTCACTTTTAATAGCGCCTGGTCCCAGTTCAACATAGATATCGGCCACTTGTCCTAGGCTGAGCTCCATGCCGTTGGCGGCAATGATAGGCAGTGCCTCTAATGCTTCGGGGGAATCACGATAAGTTTGTGGATATCGCACATTAATGGGGTAGCGCTCTAAGCCTTCTACGGTTTGCGTAATGTTGCGCCCGCCAATGGCACTCGCAATTACTTGCTGTACATCAGCGATGTTCAAACCATAGCGCGCCGCTTGCTGACGCCTAATATCCACTTTGATATAGCGGCCAGCGCTGACTCGTTCACTATAAACCGATGCGGTGTTTTCCAGCTCTGCCAATGACTGTTCGATTTGCTTACCAATGTCTTCGATCACCGATAAATCGTCACCTGCTACTTTAATCCCCACCGGCGTTTTAATACCTGTGGCAAGCATATCAATACGGGTTTTAATGGGCATAACCCAAGCGTTACTTAGCCCAGGAAACTTAACAAGACTCTCCAGTTCATCGATCAAGCCTTTCGTTGTCAGCCCGTCACGCCATTGCTCGCGAGGTTTTAATTGGATGAAGGTTTCAATCATGGTTAACGGCGCCGGGTCCGTTGCGGTTTCAGCGCGACCCACTTTACCGAATACTCGATCTACTTCGGGCACGGTTTTGATTAACTTGTCGGTTTGCTGTAGCAACTCTCGTGCTTTACCAATGCTCAAGCCTGGATAGGTTGTGGGCATATACATCAAATCCCCTTCATCAAGGGGCGGCATAAATTCACTGCCCAATTTTTGCATTGGCCACAGCGTTACCAATACAAAAATAAGTGCTACCGACAATACGGTTTTTGGATAGTGAAGTAAGCGCTTAAGTACGGGCGCATATCCAGCAATTAATAATCGGTTCACTGGATTTTTCTTTTCCGGCAATACTCGCCCGCGCACAAAATAACCCATCAATACGGGTACCAAAGTGATGGATAGTGCAGCCGCTGCAGCCATGGCATAGGTCTTAGTAAAGGCTAATGGCGAGAATAGGCGACCTTCTTGCGCTTCCAAAGTAAATACAGGAATAAAACTGACCGTAATAATCAGCAAACTAAAGAACAGCGCAGGCCCCACTTCTTGCGCCGCTTGTACCACCACTTGCCAACGGTTTTCTCTATTGAGTGGTGTACGCTCCATGTGTTTATGCATGTTCTCTATCATGACAATAGCACCGTCAATCATGGCACCAATGGCAATAGCAATTCCACCCAGAGACATTATGTTGGCGTTAATGCCTTGGAGATACATGATGATATAAGCTACTAGTATGCCGACTGGTAAGCTAATCATGGCAACCAAAGAAGAGCGCACATGAAAAAGAAAAACAATACAAACCAGGACCACAATCGCCAGTTCTTCAATGAGCGTATTCCACAAGTTATCAACCGCTCGATAGATCAAACCACTGCGATCATAAACGGGGATAATCTCTACCCCTTCAGGCAAACCAAGTTTTACGCTTTCGAGTTTCTTTTTTACGCCATCAATGGTTTGTAAAGCATTCTCACCAGAGCGCATAACAATGATGCCCCCCACGGTTTCACCTTCACCATCAAGCTCTGCAATACCACGACGCATTTGCGGGCCTAACCGAACATCGGCCACATCACCTAACAATAGCGGAGAACCATTTTCATTTAATCCAAGAGGAACCTCTCGCAAGTCCTGTTGGTTTTGAATATATCCACTGCTGCTAACCATGTACTCCGCTTCGGCCATTTCAATGACTGAGGCACCGGTTTCTTGATTGCCTTGTTGGATAGCATTAGAGATATGGGCAAGTGGAATGTTATAGCCGCGCAATTTTACTGGATCAACCGTCACCTGATATTGCTTGACCATACCACCGACAGTAGCCACCTCACTGACACCGGGCACGGTTTGCAATTCATATTTTAAAAACCAATTTTGCAAACTCGTAAGCTGACTTAAATCTAACTGCCCAGTTTTGTCCTGCAATGCATATAGGAAAACCCAACCCACACCGCTCGCGTCCGGTCCTAATTGACTCTTCACTCCGTTGGGCAAATCCACTTGATTTAAATACTCAAGCACCCGAGAGCGTGCCCAATAAATGTCGGTATCATCATCAAAAATGACATACACATAACTATCACCAAAGAAACTAAAACCACGAACCGTTTTCGCACCGGGCACAGATAGCAAAGCGGTGGTCAGTGGATACGTCACTTGGTCTTGTACCACCTGTGGGCTTTGCCCCGGATACTGGGTTTTAATAATCACTTGCACATCGGATAGATCAGGAATCGCATCAACAGGTGTATTTTTAACACTAAAGATGCCAAAGGCGATGACTAAAACGGTAGCCAAGACCACGAGAAAACGATTGTGGACGGACCAATGAATCAACTGCTTAATCATGATTCATATCCTCATGATTCATAGAGCCATGGCCCATTTCACTATGATTCATGTTGTCATGATCCGCTGGCTCACTTTCCATAGGATGAATTTCGGTGACATAGAACTCATCATCATCAATTACAAACATAAAATGTATAGATTGGCTTTTATGTAAACCATTAATCAACTTGTTCGGTATGGAGGGGTCAAGTACAAAATCCATGGTAGCGGCGGGACGATTCCATTTTTCAATGGCTGCTCTACTAATATTAATGACACTATTTTTCGCATCCACATAATTGACCTTGCCCATCACGGATGCATTGGGTAAGCGCGTTGCACTGCCTCGATCTATTCGTTTAAAGTCAGACTGTTTACTGGACTCACTATCAATTAAAAATTGTGCTGAGGTAACAATGCGCTCACCTAGTTTGAGACCTTGCTCAATGGCGATAAATTGCTCATTACTCACACCAGTTTTGACTGCAATGGATTTGTACTGTCCATCTGCCACATGCTTGACCACACGATTTGAATCACCCAAGCGAATAACCGCTTCTCGAGGCACATAAGTCACTGCTTTTGACGATTGCGTTGCAAACGTCACATCCGCATACATACCAGCTTTGATTTTTTGTTGTGGGTTATTCAGTACAATACGCACCCGACCAGTACGATTCTGCATATTCAATTGCGGATAGATATAGTCGACTTGCCCATTTAACTTGTCGTCAAACCCATGAAGAGCAACGCTTACTGCTAAGCCTTGCTTGAGCCAGTGTAATTGCGATTGAAACACCTCGGCTTCCACCCACACCTTGTCGAGATTCACGATGGACATGAGCGTTTTACTCGGCCCCACAAAATACCCCTCACGGATTTGTAAGTTCTCCAACACACCTGACTGAGGTGCACGGAAGGTTACTGTTTGTTTAACGGTCTTATCTTTTCGTAAAGCTTGAATCGTTGCTTGGGGAAAATTCAACGCTCGTAAGTTATCGAGCGATGCCTCCAGTAAACTGGCATTATTTGACTTGAGGGCGAGTAAAAACTCTTCTTGCGCATTAACCAACTGTGGGGAATACAAATCATAAAGTGGCTGATTTTTTTCAACCGGATTACCAACCGCTTTTACGTGCAGTTTTTCTACCCAACCTTCTACTCGTGGATGAATATGCTGTATCGCTTCTTCATTAAACTGCACAATACCACTTGCAGTTAGTGTCATGCTTAACGGCCCTTCTTCTACTAAAGCCGTTCTCACTCCTAAATTATTTTCTACATCAGGGTTGATACGAACCAGGCCAGGAGAATCCTCTGCGCTGCTTTCTTCATAAACCGGCACTAAATCCATCCCCATGGGACTTTTACCTGGGCTATCTCGGCGATAGTTGGGATCCATGGGAGCCACCCAATACAAGGGCTCATTGCTTGAACTTGCTTCTGATTCAGCTGAAGAGAATAAAGGCGCTACTTGCCAACCCAATAATGCACCCACTAACAACAATATGAGTGCTGCTAAAAATTTCTTAACCATGTTGTGATGTTCCCGCTTTTTTAAAAAGCTAATACGAATTTTAAAGTCAATTATGCTGTTAAATTAGGGAACGTATTGGAGGACGATATAAACTGGAAGGATGTTGCTGAGTAGCAATAGTAGGGAGTTCAATCTGTATGGTACGCGCTGAGATACTTGGCGTCATCCACACAATAGAGTCATGATGGCCATGTAATAACGCTAGCATAGGGCATGAGGCGTCTTTGTCAGCACATTCGCTTTGCTGCAAATCTATCGAATGGCTATTGTGCATACTGTGGTCAGCCATAGAAACATTCGACATATCCTGATGATGACGATGATCCATCATCATGTGATCCGTTTCGGAAACCACGCTTGTACTGCTCAGCTGGGCTGTACCCGATACCATAGGACACGCACCCACCAGCCAAGACTGTAAAACCAATACACACAAAAGCACCACATAAATTGCGGTGCCGAGTATGGATTGTAAGGTCTGTCTGAGTGCGTGCATCATGATTTAAGATTAGCGCGTAATCGAGTCAAGGTAAACAATGTGACGCCATTTAGGCTATTTGGTTCCGTGATATTAGAGCGCTACAGATTTACGCATAGCCTTCTTCTGACCATGCTTGGTCTTTTTATCCATACGCTTACGCTGCGATGAGCGCGACGGCTTGGTCGGCTTTCGCTTTTTTTGCTCTTTATTGGCTTCTTTGATCATGGCCGCCAAACGCGCAAGGGCGGCTTCTTTATTGAGTTCTTGGCTTTTGTGCTCTTGGCTTTTGATGACAATCTCGCCATCTTTGGTGATGCGATGATCACTCATGGCCAATAGCTTGTCTTTATACAGGTCCGGTAGGCTGGATGCTTTAATATCGAAACGAAGATGAATGGCCGTACTATTTTTATTAACGTTCTGACCACCACTGCCCTGTGCACGCATGGCATGCATCTCAATTTCGTCATTCGGAATCTGGACTCGATGGGAAATAAATAACATAACGACCTTTGTTGCTTATTCAATCAATAGCTAGAGTAAGCGAATACCCTCTTTTTCAATTTTAATTAACTGTTGTTTATACAAGGTGCCAATTGCTTGCTTAAAGGCATTTTTACTGCACTTAAAAACACGCTTAATCGCCTCTGGTGAGCTTTTATCGCTTAGTGCAATAAAACCACCTTCCGCTTTTAGCTTGTCTAAGACTTCACCTGCCAAGCCCTCTACTTTAGCGAAACCCAAAGGACGCAAACTAATTTCAAGCTTGTGATCATCACGTACTCGTTTGATGTAGGCTTTGCGCTTATCGCCTCGTTTTAATGGTTCGAATAAATCGCTTTCATAAATCAGTCCCCAGTGAGTGCCATTTACAATCACCTTGAGGCCAAGGTCCGATTTGGCAGCGGATACGATAGTGACCTCATCGCCTTTTTTGTAAACATTGGCATCATCAATATCTAACAAAAAGCTATCAATTTTGGCGGACGCAGCAATGCGATTTGAATCGTCAAGATAAACGCGCACTAATGCTTGCTTTCCTTTCTTAAGGGCTTGGCGCTGTTCACTGAAAGGAACAAATAAATCCTTGGGCAACCCCCAATCTAAAAAACAGCCATGCTTGGTTTCATCTACCACATTTAAATACGCAAACTCACCTACTTGGACTTTCGGCTGTTCGGTAGTGGCAATCAAGCGATCTTCGCTATCACGGTAAATAAACACCGTCATCACATCGCCGACTTGTTCGTCACCCGTTAGATATTGCTTTGGCAGCAATATTTCTCCAGCGCGACCACCATCAAGCTGCAAACCTCTTGGTAGCTGACGCACTACAGGTAAATCATTGTATCGGCCGATTTGAATCATGCTGGGCTCACTTGTAAAAATAAGTCTCCATTATAGCGAAGCCAAGCCATAGCGTCATGGGAATACTCACCTGTATTACAGACGACGAGCAAAGCGATCTCGGTATGCATTGGGAGTCAAACCCGTGTGCTGTTTGAACAGGCGGCGAAAAGCCGATACGTCCTCGTAACCCACTTGCTGCATAACAGTCTCCACTGTGCGTTCTGTTTCCGCCAATGCCTTTTGTGCCACCTCCATACGAAGATTCTGAATATAGCTATGGGGCGTCATGTCTAGTGCTTGCTTAAAGCGACGAATTAGCGTGCGCTGACTGATATTAAATGTCTTAGCAAGATCATCTAGCGTCACAGGCTTATGATAGGCTGCGTCCAAATAGTCTTGAATGGATTGAATAAGACTATCTTGGTGATTGGGTCGCATACGATGCAAGCGGTAACTCAACTGACTTTGTCGGCGATAATCAATGACAAAAGCGCGCGCGGTTTGAATAGCAACCTCATAACCAGCATGCTGCTCTATCATCAGCAGTCCCATATCAAACCAAGCTAAGCCACCGCCGGCACAATAGATGTTATCGTCTTGAGTAATTAATTGATCAATACGAAGATCTACGTTGGGATAATGCCGCTTAAAGACGTCCTCAAAACCCCAATGGGTGGTGGCTTGTTTACCATTTAATAGTCCAGCTTCCGCCAAGAAGAAATTACCCGTGCAATTGGCACTTATAATCTGACAGTTTTGCTTTGCCCACTTTAGAAAAGCCAACATAGGATGGTTATTGTTCAGGGTCTGGCCAATATCCGCGCCAATGGTAGGCACGACCACAGCGTAGGGCGCAACCACCCCTTCACTATCAACATTACTCATCAGACTTTGAAAGTCGTGTTCTGCGTATAGATTTAATCCATTAATACAGCGAATGGGGCCGCGCTCGGCCGCTACCACTCTCAGATTAAAAAGTGGTTCAATCGCTTGGCCTTGTATACGTTGGTACGTCACACCGGCCAGTGCCAATAAGTCCACTACGCCAGTAATGGCTGTGGCCAGAGCACCATCAAACCCGACGACCCAGATATCACGAGTTTCTTTTTCAGTCATTGCTATTCACACCCATCAGTCACAATTAGGCATTCAACACTTAAAAATGGATTCCCAATCAAGTTGGGAATGACGGTGTCTTGAATCATCAGTCGCCATTAGGCATTCAACATTTCAAAATGGATTCCCAATCAAGTTGGGAATGACGGTGTCTTGAATCAACATTCACCACTCAACATCCAACACTAACCACTCCAAAAATGTCACTTTTAGCACTATAAATGTCATTATTGCCAATTACAGACATGCTATGGCATGGGCATACTAAAAACAAGAAAACTGCATCCAAGCACGTCATCGAGGTTTCCACATGAGTAAACTGATTAACAATAAAGACTTAAGCTTTCTGCTTTACGACGTTTTTAACGCCAACAACCTGTCTGACATTCCGGCCTATGCCGATCATGATCAGACCACCTACGATAGTGTGATCAAGACCGCTCAGCGTATTGCTGAAGATTATTTTGCTAATCACAATAGCAAGGCCGATGAACACGAACCCCAATTTGATGGCGAAAAAGTCTCCACCATTCCTGAAGTCAAAGAAGCTTGGAAACACTTTAGCGAATCGGGCCTATTGAACGCGCGCCACAGCTATGACGATGGCGGCATGCAGCTACCCGCACTGATCAACAGTGCCTGCTGTGGCTTGTTTACCAGCGCTAACCCGGGTACAGCGGGTTATCCGTTTTTGACCAGCGCCGCCGCCAATGTCATTCAAGCCTTTGGTAGCGATGAGCAAAAAGCCAAGTACTTACCTGGTATGTTCAATGGTCGCTTTAGCGGCACCATGGCGTTGACCGAACCGGATGTCGGATCCAGCCTCGGTGACCTCACGACCAAAGCAATCCCGCAAGAAGACGGCAGCTACAAGTTAAAAGGACAAAAAATGTATATCTCAGGTGGTGATCAAGACATCACTGAGAATATCGTTCACTTAGTGCTCGCCCGCGTCGAAGGTGCCAATAAAGGTGTGAAAGGTATTAGTCTGTTCATCACGCCTAAATTTTTAGTTAACGACGATGGCAGTTTGGCAGAGCGCAATGATGTAAAGCTTGCCGGTCTCTTACACAAAATGGGTTATCGCGGAACCACCAGCACCGTATTGAGTTTTGGTGAAGAAGATAACTGCACAGGTTATTTGATTGGCGAAGAAGGCAAAGGCTTGGGCTATATGTTCAAGATGATGAATGAAGCTCGCATTGGCGTTGGTCTAGGTGCCGCCATGATTGGTTATCGCGGCTACTTAGAATCATTGGATTATGCCAAAAACCGCCCGCAAGGTCGTAAACCTTCCAGCAAAGATAGCAGCAGTAAACCGCTCAATATCGTAGAGCATGCCGATGTAAAACGTATGTTGCTCGCGCAAAAATCGTATGTCGAAGGCTCCTTGGCGTTATGCTTATTCGCGTCTCGTTTAGTAGATGAGCATGAAGCAGGCGGCCATGCGGATAGCGGTATTCTATTGGATCTTTTAACGCCGATTGTAAAAAGCTTCCCTTCCTCCTACGGACTCAAAGCCAATGACTACGCCATACAGGTATTAGGCGGCGCAGGCTATATTCGTGAATACCCAGTTGAGCAATGCTATCGCGATAACCGTTTGAACCCCATCCATGAAGGTACCTATGGTATTCAGTCTTTAGACTTATTAGGCCGCAAATTATGGATGAAAAACAGCCAAGGCTTACAGTTATTGATGGAGCGTGTACAAAACACGTTAAAGCAAGCCAAAGACTTGGCGTCTTTAGCACCGCAAATAAAACGCTATCAGCAAAAACTGAATGTTTTCAGTCAGGTGGTGATGCAACTGGGTCAATCGCTGCAAAGCGGTAAAGTCGATGAAACCCTAGCCAACAGCGCGCTATTTTTAGACATGATGGGCAAGATGGTAGTGGCCTGGTTATGGATTGAAATGGCCAGCGTTGCTCAGCAAAAACTGGGCGATAGCAGCAACCAAGAAGACCAAGACTTTGTTGCCGGTAAAGTTCAAGCCTGCCGATATTTCATTGAATGGGAGCTAGGCGAAATTGAACATCAAGCTGAATTATTAAAAAGCCTAGATAGCACGTGCGCCGATATGCAAGAAAACTGGTTTTAATGAATAAGGGTTTACACAATGAGCGATAAAAAAGTATTGGTTGAAGCCAAAGATCATATTCTAACGATTACCTTTAACCGCCCTGAAAAATACAATGCCTTGGACCCAGAAAGCTACCACATACTGGCTCAAGCTTTGTATCGACTTCAGCACGAAAAAAATCTGCGCGTGGGCATTATTCAATCTCATGGGGATCATTTTACTTCAGGCTTAGAGCTAGATAAGTGGGCTCCGATTTTTGCTAATGGAGGTGAAGTGGAGCTGGCTGCAGACGAACTCGATCCCTATGGGATACAAGGAGAACGTTTAACCAAACCATTAATTTGTGCGGTGCAAGGGCTTTGCTATACATCTGGTTTAGAACTGCTTTTGAACACCGACATTCGCATTGCCACCAAAGAAACACGCTTTGCTCAGTTAGAAGTAAAGCGTGGGATTTATCCCTGCGGTGGTGGCACCATTCGCTTGCCGCAAGAGATTGGATGGGCCAACGCACAACGCTATATCTTAACTGGCGATGAGTTTAATGCAGAGCAGGCGTTTAACTGGGGACTCGTTCAGGAAATTGTGGCTCGTGATGAACTACACAATCGTGCTCGAGAGCTGGCTACAAAAATCGCTAAAGCCGCACCTCTTGGTGTGCAAGCAGCACTGAAAAGCTCCAAACTATCCCGTTATCGTGATCATGAAACTGCGTTATCCACTGTGTTCGAAGACATGCCGAAAATTATTAAGAGCAAAGATGCTCAAGAAGGCGTGCGTTCTTTCTTAGAACGTCGCGAAGCGAAATTTGTTGGGGAATGAAATGAGTTGTGAGTTGTGAGTTGTGAGTTGTGAGTTGTGAGTAATAGCGTCACCCTCAGCTTGACTGAGGGTCCATTTATCGCTTAACGAAACGGCTTAATGGATTCCCAATCAAGTTGGGAATGACGATATTGTTTGACTTTAACAATCAAACTCCAATCATTCACAACTCACAACTCAACAAATAGAGCGCTTGGTTTAAACGACTTAAACCTCGTTGTTTAAAATTCGGTTCGTCTTCTAAAATATCCCGTTCATGTATGACTGCCACCTTAAAATCATCGGCATAGTGATTGTTTATCTCTTCCGCCATTACACTAAACGGAGGGCCATCCATTTCGTTCTGATCGTAATCTAATGTGATCAAACACTGCGCTGCTTTATCGGTAATGGCCATTAATTGCTTTGCATAGGCTGATCGCATTGTCTCGGGTAAGGCAATAACAGCGGCTCGGTCATAAACCCAATCGACTGATCCTACATCGCCATGAGTCAGTTCAAAAAAATCCCCCACATAAACGGTAAGTGATCCAGCTTGATATATGGTCCCAGCTTTCCATGGACTTTTAACTGGATCTAAGTCAAGTTGCTCAAATAACGACTGTATCGCCATTTCATTTAATTCATTAGCAACCACTTCCATACCCAAGGATAAGAAAAAACCTATGTCATGAGTCTTACCGCACAGTGGAACAAATACTCTTTCGGCCTGATGTATACCTACTTCCGCTCCATATTTCTTTAACCAAGGATGAACATCGGGTAGGTGAAAACCGATTTGATTTTGCTGCCAACGTTCGTGCCACCACTCCTGTTCATGCTGGGACATAGTCATTACAAAACCCTCTTGTCTTTTTGTTCTAAGCGGCCAATGGTCGCCAATACTTTAAGTTTTCTGAATCCTTCCATGCTCGTTTCGTTTTGATGAACCCACATCCAGGCTTTATTTCCCATGTGATCTATGTATCGAAGAATAAGGAAGGAAGACCAGAGCGAATAAACACTCACATCACTAATAGGTTTTGCTTGTTGATCGTAGTGACTCAAAGAAACTTCATGATTATTAACATGCAGCGTTCGGGGGAGTTGAAATTCGTATTTTGAGCATTTGAGTCTATACAAGCAGACTGCTTGTAAGATCAGCAAGGGAATAATGACAACGACTAAGGAAAACGGCAACGCCAAATACGCTGCCGCCAGAAAGCCGTGGGAAAGACAGTGTATGCGTGTCAATATCAGAGAGGGCTGAATTGGCAAGCGTACACTAGAATACATAACTATTCGGGCTGTACTCGTGCCAATATTATTTCAACGATGGCGCGATGATCTGGATCGCTCGGTTTTTCTTTCTGCATAAACCACTTAAACAGTTCGGGGTCTTCTACATCCAGTAGGTTGCGATATCGCGCCTTATCTTCTTCACTCAAGTCGTCGTAAACCTCTTCAAGAAATGGCAGCAATAATACATCCAGCTCTAGCATGCCTCGACGACTGTGCCACCATAGGCGTTTTTTCTCTGTTGCTAGATCTTGTTCAGTCATGTTAGAGCGATCAGTCACGGCTACCTCTATTATTCACGATTCGCTAAAGCCAGCAGTATACCACTGGCTTGGGGTCAGGTGGAGACAAAACCTTAAAACCCGAGTAAAATGCTCAGGTAAAGCTAAGGGTACGGATTTATGCAAGATTTACAAAGTTACAGCATCAACGATTGCGACTATCTGATTATCCAAGGTCCAGATAGTGCAAAATTTATGCAGGGTCAATTCACTTGTGACATCAACCAAGCGACTAGCCACCAATTTTTACGAGGGGCATGCTGCAACGCTAAGGGCCGCATGGTAGCAAGCTTTGACCTGAGCCTTATAGACAAAGATCAATATCTGTTGGTCATGGCGAAAGGATTGGCGGATATCCTACAAAACCACCTTAAAAAATATGCGGTCTTTTTCAAAGCTGAGATTGTGAAAAAACAATTCAACGCGTATCACTTTGACACGATAACAAACAGCGATTTGACGGAAGACTTTTCTCAAAGCCGAACAGGCGAGCGACTGATTAAACGTCAAGGGTTTAACGCCGGTTTCGATGTGATTCAACTATCTGCAGACGCTTCAGGAATAGATGCGACCGTTAACGTTAAACAACCCTCACAGGACGTGAACTTAGCAAGAATTCAAGCAGGCTTGGCCCGTGTAACCCCAGAGACATCGGAAGAATTAATCCCCCAAATGCTGAACCTGCAGCTCACTAACGGTGTGAGTTTTAAAAAAGGTTGCTATACAGGCCAAGAGATTGTTGCCCGAATGCAGTATTTAGGCAAACTCAAGCGCCACTGCTATCGCGTCGCCTTTAATCAGGCCGCGGAAGTAGGTGACTCGCTCTTTGCTGGAGACAAAAGTATCGGCACCTTGGTGAACCTAGCTGCCAACGGTGATGGCTTTGAAGGATTGGCAGTGATCGAAGATAAGCATCTAAATGCGCCATTAACCTTGGGCAGCCAATCAACGCCAATTGAGGTGCTATGCTTACCTTATGAGCCACAACAAGGGGACGAAGAATAGTCCCCCTCTGGATTCAAGGGAGTAAGGGAGCCATGGCGAGTCTACTTGAAAGCGTTGCAAACGATTTAATTCAACAGATACGAGACGATACTCTTGTCTTGCCCAGCCTTCCAGAAGTCTGCCTTCGAGTGCGGGATGTAGCCGAAGACATCAATGCGACTATTCCGCAACTTGCACAAATCATTAGTCAGGACGCCGCTCTTTCTGCTCGGATTGTTAAAGTTGCAAACAGCCCTTTAGTTAGAACGCCATCTGAAGTAACGGATATCGGCACAGCGATAAGCCGACTAGGTATTAACTTTACCTCTAACCTAGCCATGGGCTTAGCGATGGAGCAAATGTTCCAAGCAACTTCTGATGCGGTAGACAAACGTATGCGCTCTATTTGGCACAAGAGCAGTGAAGTAGCCAGCATCAGTCATGTGTTAGCGACTCATTACACTAAACTCCATCCCGATCAAGCCATGCTAGCAGGGCTTATTCACAAAATTGGTGCCCTACCTGTATTAACCTATGCCGAAGAGAACAACGCTTTACTTAATGATGCCTTTGCCCTCGATAAGCTCATTGAAAAATTGCACCCTGTAATCGGCTCCCACATCTTAAAAGCTTGGCGTTTCCCAAAGGCTATTCTCAATGTTCCTAGCCAATACCTTAAGTTTGACCGTGACGCGGAAAAAGTCGATTACGCTGATATTGTTATGGTAGCCGTCTTGCAAAGCGTGGCTAATACCGACCACCCCTATACCAAACTTGATTGGAGTACCATTGGCGCATTTGATCGCATTGGAATCAATCCAGAAGTCGACATGGCGGAAGCCATTGATTTAGATGACGATTTAACTGGGTTGCTGGACTAAGACTCCCTCGACTAGCCCATGCAAGCACCGACAAATCAACTACAATTAATGGTATGTATGGACAATTGCTTATGGCACGAGGCCGGTTATGGCAGAAAAGCGCGACGAACGACTCATCAATAAAGACCCAAGAGCCGTTGACGAGGATGAAAACCAAGAAACCGGTTTACCCTTCTTTAAACAGCCAGCCTTCATATTTGTTCTTAAGATCTCCCTTAGTCTTGGTGTGATTAGCTCATTGCTAACAGGCCTATTTATCACTAATAGTCGTTTAACTGACGTAGAGGATCAGATACTGCAATACCAAGAAGAAATATCGGTATTTAAAGAGCAACAAGATATTCTCAAGCAAAATCTTCAGACATTAACCGCCGATCATGAATACCTTGTTTCTGAGGTCAATGCTCTTGATTTATCCGCTGCCCAAGGGGATTTAAGCAAAGCTCTGGCAATATATGACCAACAAGCAGATGCACTTAACAAACAATTAGCAGTGACACGCAACGGGCTTATGAGCCTCTCTCGAATGATCAAGGGCAGTCGAGTTTGGCAAGAAGACTATAACAACCAGTACAAAAAGTTGTTTGAAGACAATAAACAAATTCAGCAGGCCATTGATGAACTTCGCGGCGTACAAAAAGATAAGGCACAAAGAGAAGAACCTCAGTATCTGGAAATCGATTTTTAGGTACAATGATGCTTCATTTTATTTACATAGCCTAAATCATGCAGTATCAACAGTGGAGCGCGCCACACTTCCGCCCTATTAACCACTTCTATCGATCACAAAAGCACAAAGGCAGTGCCAGCGCTGATGAAATCGTCTTTGTTGCCCTAAGCTCTGATTATAACCAATCACATATAGAAGCCGCCAAAGAAGATATTCAAGCCGCTGTTCGCTTGGTTCCCAATGACCAATACTTTTGGCTTCGTAGCCTCTACGTAAGAGAAGAACTAAGAGCTCAAGGTATCGGTAGCGCACTGATGAAAACCGTTCATAGCCACATTGATGCAACGATCTACTGCTTCCCGTATAAACATTTAGAAGTCTTTTATAAAACACTTGGCTACGAACTCGTAGAAATAGATCAACTGCCTAATAGCCTACTCCAGCTATATCAACGCTATCAACGCAAATCCGATGATATCTTAGCCATGAAACGATCAGCTTCGTGCTAATTTTGTTCAATCTGGTCATTGCACAAGGTCGACGTCTCGTTAAACTAGCCCATGACGTTTTATCGATTAATGTACCGCTTGTACTAGGAAGCATCCATTTATGAGTAAATCCAACCAGTTAAGCCGCGCTGTAGCCAGCATTCAGAAGCTGCCTGCATCAATGCATCAATTCGCCATGAGTAAAGCCTTTGGTAGTAAAATTAAATACGCAGGCCATAGTGGCGTACGCTTTGAGTCTCTGAGCAATCAAGAATGCGTTGTTAGCATCAAGAACAAAAAGAAAGTACAAAATCATATTGGCGGTGTACATGCCGCAGCCATGGCATTGTTGGCAGAAACGGCAACTGGGTTTGTATTCGGCATGAACGTGCCTGACGACAAACTGCCTTTGATCAAAAAAATGGACATTGATTATGTAAAACGCAGTACAGGCGATATGCGCGCAGTCGCGACACTAACCGAAGAAGACATTGCTCGTATCCAAAGTGACGAGCGCGGCGAAGTCACAGTACCTGTCATAATTACTGACGAAGCCAATGTAGAACCAATTAAAGCCAGCATGACTTGGGCTTGGACTGCGAAGAAGCGTTAGCTTGTTAAGTTATAGCCATGTTTGCATCCTGTGATGCCAATGATTCTCTGTATGAAAAACGTACAGAGAATTCCTCTGTTTCTGCTATCCCTAGTGTTCATCCCGTACCTTCACCAATTAACAGCATTCATCAAAAAACTGAATCATATTGTTTTACAATGATGAAAACAGTAGAGTTGCTACTAGCAATACAACGATAACGATAAGCTTTGCAGTCCCCGACAAAGTGAACACCATACTGGTTTGAACTCGAGAACTGAGACACTCATGAATCTGACACAACGATTTCTGTTCGTGATTAGTGCGCTTACATTGTGCACCGCGCTATCAGGCTGTGATACTGGCACATGGAATGATCCCCATGCGACAAAAAGTGAAAAAGTAAAAACTCTTTATTCGACCTTCTCACAGCGCCCCAAGCATCTTGATCCAGCGCGATCTTTTAGCTCAGATGAATCCAATTTTATCGATCAGATATATGAGCCCCCCTTACAATATCACTATCTCAAACGACCTTATGAGTTAGAGCCCGCTACGCTTACTAAAATGCCCGAGGTTGAATACTTCGACGAGAACGGGAATAAACTACCGGAGTCCGCAAAGAAACCGACCTATAGCGTGTATCGCTTTGAAATCAAACCCGGAATCCAATACCAACCTCATCCTTCATTTGCCACAGATGAGAATGGCAAGTTTATTTATAATTTCAAGACAAAAGATGAGAGTGCTGCCTTTAAAAGCTTGAAAGACTTTACGCAAATGGGCAGTAAAGAACTAACCGCTGACGACTATATATACCAAATCAAACGTCTCGCAGACCCAATGCGTCTAGCACCTCTGCGTGGATTACTCAGCCAGTATATTTTGGGTATGTCAGAGTTTACCGACTGGGCAAAACAGCAACGCGAAAGTATGGGGCAATACGACTGGCTAGACCTACGTAAACAAGACATGCAAGGTCTAGAAAAAATAGATGACTATCATTTTACTATCACGCTAAAGGGCAAGTACCCACAATTTAAATACTGGTTAGCATTTCACTTCTTTGCACCTATTCCTTGGCAAGTAGATCGTTTTTATCACTTACCTGGTTTACCAGAACGTAACATCACATTGGATTGGCATCCTGTTGGCACCGGTGCCTACATGATGACCGAGAATAATCCCAATGCCGAAATAGTGCTCTCACGGAATCCAAATTTTCGCGAAGATTTTTATCCCATTGAGGGAGCCGCTGGCGACAAACAAGCAGGCCTTTTGGAAGATGCGGGGAGGCAATTACCCTTCATTGATCAATATGTATTTCGCCTAGAAAAAGAAGCGATTCCCATTTGGACCAAATTCTTACAAGGCTATTATGATCGTGCTGGTATTAGCAGTGATAGCTTTGATCAGGCTGTCAATGTGCAGGCAGAAGGCATCAGTCTAACCGAAGAAATGCGTGAAAAAGGCATTAACTTACAGCGTGCGGTTCGGCCTGCAACTTACTACATGGGGTTCAATATGCTCGATCCCGTAGTGGGCGGCTATAGTGAGAAAGCACGCAAACTACGTCAGGCTATTACTATTGCATACGATACTGACGAGTTTATTAAAATCTTCATGAATGGTCGTGGAGAAACAGGTATGAGCCCCATCCCACCAGGTATTTTTGGTTACCAACAGGGACAACAAGGTATCAACGACGTTATCTTTGAATGGAGTGATGGCGAAATTAAACGACGCTCAATCGAGTATGCTAAACAATTATTAGCAGAGGCTGGATACCCTGATGGTCGTGATGCAAAAACGGGTGAGCCTTTAGTTCTAAATTACGATACGACAAGTTCGGCAAATACCAAAGCGCGTCTCAATTGGATACGCAAGCAATTCCGTAAACTCAACTTACAACTAAATATTCGCGCTACTGATTACAATCGTTTTAAAGAAAAAATGGAAACGGGTAATGCTCAAATATATATGTGGGGCTGGCTTGCAGATTACCCAGATCCAGAAAACTTTCTATTTTTACTCTATGGTGATAACGCTCAAATAGATTCTAAATCTGGAGTTAATAGCGCCAACTATAAAAACGCAGCATACGATAAGCTATTCGATAAGATGCGTATCATGGACAACTCCCCAGAACGAATGGCAGTCATCCAAGACATGCTTGACATATTGCATCGAGATAATCCATGGGGACCAACCTTCCATCCTCACGATTATTTACTGAGTCATAGCTGGGTTCGCAATAATAAAATTCACGGTATCAGCAAAGCGGTTTATAAATACATCGATATTGATATTGATAAACGCAAGGCGATGCGAGCGGAATGGAACCGTCCAAATCTTTGGCCTCTAATAACGGTAGCTTTGATCATTTTATTCTTGATTATCCCTGGCTACATGGCATACAAGCGTCGCCAGCTACGCACTATTGGGGAGTCCTAACATGTTCGCTTATATTATTCGAAGAGCCCTTTACGCTATCCCAATTCTTATTGGCGTAAATATACTTACCTTCGCACTGTTTTTTATGGTCAACACTCCTGATCAAATGGCACGCGTCCAATTAGGAGATAAGCACATTAGTCAGCAGGATATCGATAACTGGAAAGCACAACGAGGCTACGATAAACCACTATTTATTAATAGTGATGAAAACGGATTATCGACTTTGACAGATACGATATTTTTTGAAAAGTCAGTCAAGCTATTGGTATTTGAGTTTGGTAAATCGGATGAAGGACGCAGCATTGGCGAAGATATTCACGACCGCATGTGGCCAAGCCTTGCACTACAAATACCTACGTTTATCGTAGGTATTTGGGTGAATATTTGTTTTGCCTTGCTGATCGTTATGTTTCGAGCAAGCGCTTTCGAATTGTCTGCTATGACCTTCTGTGTCGCTCTACTTTCCATTTCCCCTGTATTCTATATTCTTGGCGGACAATTCTTTTTTGCCAAACAGTGGAGTCTCGTACCGATTTCAGGATACTTAGAAGGTGTCGATGCATTACGGTTTTTGGTCCTCCCAATCATCATCGGGGTGATCGCAGGTATTGGCTCAGGTACACGTTTGTATCGATCAATTTTTATAGAAGAAGCCAATAGTGACTACGTTCGAACAGCTAGGGCTAAAGGCGCGTCAGAGCTTTCCATATTGTTTAAACACCTTCTACCTAACGGGATGATTCCTATACTCACCAGTGTGGTAATAGTCATTCCTCAGCTATTTTTAGGTAGCTTACTCATGGAGTCTTTTTTTGGCATACCTGGATTAGGTAGCTACACCCTCGATGCTATCCAAGCACAAGATTTCGCCATCGTGCGCTCTATGGTGTTTTTAGGCTCAGTACTTTATATCATTGGCTTATTGCTGACCGATATTTCTTACACCTTAGTTGATCCAAGGGTGAAGCTATCATGATCAAACCAGTTTTTTTATGGAGTGATATTCTCTTATTCGCCCTCATCGTCTGTGTTATATTTTTTATATTACAGTTGAGGAAAAACCCACAAGCTAAAGCAAGATGGGGTAGCGTCTTTCAATCGAAGGTCGGCATGTCTAGTTTTGTGGTTATCTCATTTTATGTACTCATAGCCTTTCTTGACTCACTGCATTTTCGTGAAGCACTACCAGAAATTGAGGGGCAACAAGAAATTCAGCAAGTGGCTTATAGTAGTGAAGTGCATTCTGTATTAGATGTCATTCTTACCGATTTACGAACAAAAAGTGAAACGACATATTCAGCCCCCTTTGCACTATATTCTTTTTCTAAAGAAAACATGACCAACGAAGAGGGCCTAGTCTATCGCGATTATCCTCGACTCAAATACGGTGGCGCTCATCTTGAATCGCTCGAGCAACGTCCACTTGATATTCTAACAACCACTTTATTCGCTAGCCTCATAGGATTAGTGGTAGTCGCTATCCCAATTTTATTTCACCGCCATTGGGTAAAAAAATCACAGGAAAACTCCCCTTACCCTTGGCAAGCCGCCTATATTTCATTGGCGCTCATAAGTATCACAACATCCTGCGTACTGTTTTTAAGTGAGTTTTATCACATCATGGGGACGGACAAGGTCGGAGCTGATGTTCTGTACCAAAGCATAAAAGCCATTCGTACTGGTGTGCTTATCGGTACACTCGCTACCTTGGTGACACTGCCTTTTGCGATTATTCTTGGTATTAGCGCAGGCTATTTTAAAGGCATCGTCGATGATATTGTTCAGTACCTATACACTACTTTAAGTTCGATTCCGGGCATTCTCTTAATTGCAGCTTCAGTTCTATTGATTGATGTTTATATCGAGACCAATAGTGAGCAATTCAATTTAACTATTCTTAGATCTGATTTTAAATTTTTAGCTCTATGCGGGATCTTAGGATTAACGAGTTGGACCACACTTTGTCGACTTTTACGTGCAGAAACCCTAAAGGTAAGTCAGCTAGACTATGTACAAGCCGCACATGCATTTGGTGTAAGTCATTCTCGCGTAATACGTCGACATATTTTGCCTAACATAACGCATATTATTTTGATCGTTATTGTATTGGATTTCAGCATGTTTGTATTAGCGGAAGCTGTACTCTCATACATTGGCGTAGGTGTGGATCCTAATATGTATAGCTGGGGTAATATGATTAATGCGGCACGTACTGAGCTTTCACGAGATCCAGCTGTTTGGTGGTCGGTCACCAGTGCATTTGTTCTTATGTTCATATTAGTGCTCGCGGCCAACTTATTGTCTGATGAAGTGCGAAATGCATTTGACCCACGCACAGCGAAGGGACACTAGGCTATGAATAAAGAAACAATATTATCTGTTCGCAATTTACAGATTGAAGTCGACACACAAGCTCTGGTTAACGGTGTCAGCTTTGATATTCATCAGGGTGAGATTTTTGCGCTTGTTGGCGAGTCCGGTTCAGGAAAATCATTGACCGCATTGGCAATTATGCGGTTATTGCCTGAAGCTCTTTGCATCAGTGGCGGCGCAATTACTTTCAAAGATACTGCACTATTTAAGCTTACCGAAATGCAAATGAATCGAGTTCGTGGCAAAAAAATCGCAATGATTTTCCAAGAGCCACAAACTTCACTTAATCCAGTACAAACCATCGGCGACCAATTAAAAGAAGTTTTAAAACTACACCAAAATTTGACCCCTCAGGAAACTCAACAAAAATTAATCAACATGCTTGAAGAGGTTGGCATTCCTGACCCTGAAGATCGACTCAAGTGGTATCCTCATCAATTGTCTGGAGGTCAAAAACAACGAGTCATGATCGCCATGGCCCTAGCATGCGAACCTGACTTGCTCATCGCTGATGAACCAACCACTGCATTAGACGTGACTATTCAGCGTCAGATTTTAGAATTGCTTGATAAATTAAGGCACGATCGTCAGCTCAGCGTTTTATTGATCACGCATGATATGGGTATCGTCAATGAAATGGCCGACCATATCGCGGTCATGCAACATGGCGACATTCTCGAGCAAGCAGAAACAAAAGCATTCTTCGAAAATCCACAACACGAGTATAGTAAACGCCTTATCCACTCACTGCCCAAACGTGATGATTTCTTTAAGGTCGACAGTAAAGAGGCCTTGCTTAAAGTGGACAATCTAAAAGTCTGGTTTGCGCAAAAAAAAGGAATCTTGCAACGAACGGTCGGCCATACGAAAGCCGTTAATGGAATTAGCTTTACCGTAGGTAAAGGCGAAACATTAGCCATTGTGGGTGAATCAGGTTCAGGAAAAACGACTGCAGGAAAAGCCATTATTCGCCTAAACCCAATTCATTCTGGAAATGTTTCATTCAATGGTGAAGCGATATCAGGACTGAATCACAAAGCTTTTTTACCCTATCGACGCAGAGTGCAAATTATATTTCAAGACCCCTTCTCCTCTATGAACCCTCGAATGAGTATCCGTGAAATTATTGAAGAAGGTATGAAAAGCCTAGGAATTGAATCCGATACTAAAAAGCGAGAGCAAAAGATGCGTACTTTGCTTGAACGCGTTGGATTAAATGCAGAGCATCTTGATCGATACCCCCATGAATTTTCCGGTGGACAACGTCAACGTATAGCCATTGCTCGCGCATTGGCTGTAGATCCTGAACTAATTATTTGTGACGAGCCAACGTCTGCTCTTGATGTTTCCATAAGAGGTCAAGTTCTAGACTTGTTGCGTGAGCTACAAAATGAATTCGGAATATCATATCTATTTATTACTCATGATTTATCAATTATTCCACATTTGGCCCATCGTGTGGCAGTGATGCAAAACGGAGAAATTGTCGAGCAAGGTACTGCGAAACAAATTATGACAGAACCGACTCATCCATATACGAAGACTCTATTGGAAGCTGTACCCAAACTACATAACCAAGTGGCTCCCTAATCGTAAACAGGAGAGCAATAAAAAAGGGAGCTAGGCTCCCTTTTTTATTGGCTTATATCAAGCCTGACCAAAAATGTGGCTAGCATCTAGGGGGCAACAAGACCGCCTGAAGCCATATATTCACGACGTTTTTGTTCGCCATCAATGTAACCTAGCCATTGCTTAGCTGACTTTTTTACATCCTCGAAAGCTTTTGCCTTTTCAAATGTGATCTTAGCCGCTTCTAAATCCTCTAGATTAAATTGAACAAGACCTTTTAGAATCAAAGCATCGTCTTCATACTTAAACTCTTCATCTTGTAGCGCTTTATTTACATTCTCTAGAGCCAGTTTCCATTCTTGTCTCTCGGTATGAATTTGAGCCAGCTTATAAAAGTCTTTACCTTCTTGCGTCTCACCAGCCGCTTGAGTCATTACCTTTATCGCTTCGTCATACTCTTTAGCAATCATCAATGCATCGCCTAATAGAGATAAGTTTTTCCCATTCTCTTCGACAACACCATCTTTGATACCCTTTATTAGCACTTGAGCCGCCTTATAGGGGACATCTTGGGTCAGCATGGCTTGCGCAAAACTCACAATATGACTTTCCTTCTCGAAAAGACCTTGGTCATAAGCCGTTTCCATGACGGATAACTCTTTACCAGATTTACCTAACTCATTGTAAACTGCGCCTAGCTGCATCCAATACTGAGGTTTTGGATACCATGTAATCAAATCTTTCAAAGAACGTTCCATAGAAACATAGTCTTTATTTTGATAGTACACGGCACGCTCAACAAGCAACCAACTTTCACGAGGTTTCTTCCCTTGCTTTTGAACAATAGCAATTGCCTTTTTAACATCGGGTAATGCCTGGTTGTAGTTTTCAAGCTGATAGTTCATTTGAGCACGCAAGATATAAGCTTCAGGCCCGGGTTTTTCGACAACTTCGAACCAGTTATTTAATGCGCTAATTGCTTTAGTGTAATCCTCTTTAATCAAATAAAGCTTAGCAATGCTGTATAAAGTTGTTTGCTCCAGACTTTCAGGCAAATTCTTTGTCTCTAATACCTTGCTATAGGCTGAGATTGCACCGTCGTAATTATCTCTGTTGAATTGCACGTAAGCGACCATATTCCAAGTCATAGCTTGCTCATACGAGTTACGACGAATATCTTTCATGTCTTCAAGGTATTCGAGTGCTTCATCGTATTGTTTTTCGTCAGAGAGTTGTCGAGCTTGATCTAACTTTTTGAAGATCATTGGGCGCATAGTCTGAGCACGACGTACTTTTCGCTTTTTCTTTTCTTCTTCTGCTGCAAAGGTCTTTTGTACCGTTAAGGGTGCTACTGACGTAACACCGTAGGCCAACAAAGCCAGCAACATGATAGTAATGAGAGAAAATTTCATAATACCCTACCTGCGCTTACTGCTGTCATCCAACTCGAAGCGGATGATGTTGCGTACACCCGGTACTTCAATGGCTTCGCCATTTTCGATTTTGGGCTTGTACTTAAACTTAGTAGCGGCTCGAATAGCAGCTCGATTAAAGATATTCGGCGGATCTGCCTCTATTACTTGCGGATCAACAACCGTACCTAATTTGCTCACGGTAAATTCCAGTACAACGTAACCTTCAATACCCTTCATTGCGGCTCTGCGCGGATACTGAGGTGCTACTTTAACAATCGGTAAATACTCACCGTCACCGCCACTGCCTGACAAGCCGGCATCAACGCTCAAGTCTGCACCCAGATCTAGACCACCAATATCCATGGCATCTGCAGATCGATCAAAATCAGGCTTGGCCATCTCGGGTTTGGGTGGCTCTTTGGGTGGTGTGGGAGGCTTCTTAGGTTGACGATCTTTGGTTCGGGTCTCGTCGTCCTGTTGCACATGAACAAACTCAACAAGCTTGCCCATGTCGTTTTCCTGAAGCACAGACCCACCAGAGGAAATCAATCCCTGCATCATTAGCGCGACACCAAAGGTGACACCTGCAGCTACAGCAATCGCAATTCCAAATCTTGGTGCTGCATTCAACATATCACGGCTCCTCAGTGGCCAACGATACGTCATAGACACCAGCAGCTCGTGCGGCGTCCATTACAGCAACTAGCGTCTTCGTGCGAGCTTCTTCGTCCGCTTGAACGACAACGGTACCTTGTGGGTTTTCCGCATGAAGACGTTCAATATTCGCTCGTACTTGGCTTTCTTCAACCTTACGCTTGTTGATCCAGATCTCACCACCTTCATTAATGGCGATCAAAATGTTAGCACGAGGTTTCGCCGACGAAGTGTTCGCATCTGGACGATTAACCTCGATACCTGATTCCTTAACAAACGATGCAGTCACGATAAAGAAGATCAACATGATGAATACTACGTCCAACATTGGCGTAATATCGATCTCACCTTCTTCTGCTTCTGGCGTCAGATTTTGAAATCCGCGTCTCATAGTGTATTCCTCAATTGCATCACTTTTGGTTAGTGATCAAATGTTAATTTGTCTTCGATGTTCGATTTTTGGCGTTGAATATGTCGTTGAATCAATGACTGTGCAAACAATCCAGTCAACGCACCAACCATACCTGCCATGGTTGGAATAGTGGCCTTAGAAATACCGGAAGCCATTGCTCGTGGGCTGCCGTTACCTATAAATGCCATTACATCGAATACCTCAATCATGCCCGTTACCGTACCTAGCAAACCAAACAGGGGACAGAGTCCTACCAACATTTTTATGGTTCGCGTATTGGTTTCTAAAGCCATTTCCACTGATGCCACCAAATCTAGACGAATCTGATGAGCCTGCCAGCTGGTGCGCTCTTTTCGCGCCTCCCATTCTTCAACGGCTTTCGCAACCAAGTCTTTGTGATTCAAAGTAAAGTAGGCAACGCGCTCTAAAATAAATAGCCAAAGCAGAAATATCAGGCCGAGGATGGCAAGGACAACGTCCCCACCCCGCTCAGTAAATAAGTAAACCTGCTCGTACGCGTTATAAAACATGGTTTACGCTGCCTTTGCTTGATATTGCTCTTCTGCTTTACGTGCCAAGATACCTGTCGCACGCTCCTGAAGAATTTGAATCAAGTCGCGACTCTTGTTATTCGTCATAGTGTGTAGGAATACACACGGAATCGCTGCAACAAGACCCAGTACCGTAGTAACCAATGCTTGAGAAATACCACCAGCCATTAGCTTAGGATCACCGGTACCAAACAATGACATGGTTTCGAACACATCAATCATACCGGTTACGGTACCGAGTAGACCTAAAAGAGGTGCAACAACAGAAATGATCTTGATCCAGTTAACACCCGCAGTTAAGCGAGGAACTTCGTTTGAAATCGCTTCGCCAAGATGAAGCTCTAAGGTTTCTGTATCTGCATCTTGATTCGCTTGGTATACGCTCATCACGCGGCCCAATGCATTGTTGTCTGAAGGAGTTTCATCATTCATTTGCTTCTTAATGCGTTTCGCTTCTGCCGAAAGCATAACCATTCGAACAAGCGCCAACAGAATACCAATAACGGCTAAGGCTAGAATGATGTAACCAACTACACCACCTTGCTGGATGCGTTCCGTTAGGCCCGCAGTTTGTCCCATGATTTTTAATAGCTGGCCACGACTTGGATCTATCCAAAAACCGTTTAGATCAGAGGAGGTATTTTCTAATTCAGATGCTGGCCCGTTATAGCGAGAGCCTGGTTGTACATCAAGTTCAACTAACTTCTTCGCCTCTAAATCCCAAACTAGGTAGTTGCCATCTGCAACCACGTTGAAGCCACCAACGCGCGTAACCGATTTAGAAACTGTTTCACCACTTGGTAAGACAACATCCGTTGTATATTGCGCGATATCACCTGTTAAGGTCATTTCACGCTGCATTTCAAACCAAAGCTGTTCGAGATTCTCAATGCTTGGCAATTCAGAAGAAGAACCTGCAACTTTGATTAGATTGCTAAGGAAGGCTTCACGCCCTTCAACTTGTGAGCTAACTACAGAGCCTTCGAAAACGCCTTTGGTATCTCCCGCTACTTGCTGGAGCACACCGAACATTTCTTTTAAAGCGCCTAAACGATTGGTTAAGCGCTCTTGCGCTGCTGAAATTTGCTCTTCGTTTTCACCAAACTGCTTTTCTTTTTGAGCGCTTTCTTGTTCCAAGCGTGTGCGTTCATCTTTCGCCATGGCGAGTAAACGTTCCTGCTGACTTTTAGCAGCATTAAAACGCTTCATACGTGTTTGGAATTCACGGTTGTCGCGGGCTTGACCTTCTTTAACAAGGTTTAAAAGCTTATCCATGTCCAAACCTGATTGAGATTTTTCTTCAGCTTGAACAGGCAGCGCCAATGCAAAGGCAACAACACCAATTGAAAAAAGATTACGTAGTTTCATTATTTGGCCTCCGCAATTACAGCAACAGGGGCAGCAACAGGTACTTTAATTAAATCTGGAGCTGCTTGTTCACGAGCGATACGAATCCCCATCATCACTTTGCTCTTATAAGATGGATCAAGTTCTTCGAATTGCTTACTTTGAGGGTTCCAAACACCTAGACGCTGACCATCCAGTGTTTGATATACCAACGAGATACGACCCGTACGCAGAAAATCTACTTCACGCTGTTCGCCATCAATTTCGACCTCACCTCGATAAGATTCAATGGTGCGACCATAGTCAATCTCTGTTTGATAGGCTTGCATGACTTTGCGGTATTTTTCCGCAACTGTTACGTCTGAACGCCCCATCATGTCTTTTAGATCTTCCACTCGATCAATGCGCTTGTCTTGTAAGAAAGGAACATCTGCGCGAACAAACTGATCAATAGCATCAATCATTCGTAGCATCAAAGGTGTAATTTGACGTTCAATCAGCGTCACTTGACGAATACTGGCTTCGATCTGATCCAGCTCTTTATCCTGAGCGGCGAGTTGTTTATTAAGCTGCTCAATATAAACCTTAAGGCCTTCAACCTCTTTGATTACGCCACGGTATTCACGCTCAGCCGAGCGGGTTTGGCTGTCAATATCATCGATCTTAATTTGAGCCTGCTGAGCATTGCCAACACGATCAACCCCTTTATTTATCGCTTGATCCAAGTCTGCAGCTTGAACATTGAGAATGCCCGCTGTCAGAAATGCGCCTGCTAACAGGGAGCTAGCTTTTGAATTAAACGGCATATGGATTACCTACTGTTTTATTTATATCCCCAAAGGGAAAGTCTTCGTTAGTCAACGGTTGCAAGATACGCCGACTTTATGACACTCGCGTTACATGACAAGTGGGTTACAGAAAAATTTCTTAAATATTTAGAAAAAATGACAAAATAAGGAGGATGTTCAGGGATGCAGATTTGGCAACGGACAAAATTTGGCGCCGTTTTTCCAGATAAAGTATATAAAAAATCTTTTAATCACTTGGATACAGAGAAAACTCGCTAAAAACTTTGAATAAATTATCCATTTTATTCCTGTCGTAGCTTAAAGCGGATTTAATCAGGCAAAAAAACACCCCTGATAAGGGGTGTTTTTTGTATCACTAGTGCCTTGTGGGCGAGTGATTAGTTAAAGACTAATCGTCCAGAGAACCAGGGATGATCCAGCCAGCATACCAAGCACTCGCGGCTGGCGTACCAGGCTCAACAGCACCAATATATGTAGTTTGATCAAATACGAAGTTTGAACCATTGTCAGTTGCTTCGATAGTTGGAGCCGTTACTGTGGCGGCAGTGTTAGTTAATGCCCAAGCAGTATCGAAATCGGCTACTTCAGAAACCAAACCTGTAGCTGTAACACTATCCTTGGTTGTGTCGTCTTTAGGGAATTCATCAGACAAACCACAATTAGAAGCCATTACGTTAACCAAGTTAACAGGTGTTGCAATCTTGGCAGTGTTGCTATCCTCATCGTGATCAGAGCTATCGATGCGAATACAACCTTTGTTGTGATCTGTGGTGGCAACAACCGAGTTAATAAAATCCACATTTACAGAGCCACGGAAACGAACACCTGGCTCAGCTCCAAGGTAATCAGCTTCAGGATCTGTAGAAGCAACTACGTTACCATCTTCGTCTACCCAAATGTAATCGCCATTTTCATCGCGAGCAGCACCCGAAATAGGACCATTAATTACAGAGATATTAGCAAGAGTCGCAGCAGTTTGAGGAACATAGTCTTCGTCTGAAGAGTTTGCTTCAATACCACGAGGGTCATTAGAACCTACAGGGCGAGCATCATCCGCTTGGTTTTGAAGAACGATAGCATATTGGATATTACCCATATAACCTTCGTCAAAGTCGATTGCATCGTCGTCGTTATTAGTCAATACAGCGTACTTAACGTTTACTGTTCCACCGAACCACTCGATACCATCGTCTTGGTTTCCGTGTACCTGCACGTACTCTACAGTCGTACCGTGACCAACACCTTGTAAAGTCAAACCGTTGATTTCATTGTTAGGACCGGCAACTTTACCAGCTTCTGCAATACGCACGTAACGAATAACGCCACTATTGTCAGCCTTATCACCGCCACCGAAGTTACCGATGAAATCACCGCCTTCACCCTCAACATTACAAACAACATCAGCTGTAACAGCAACATCACCACCACAGAATCCAGTATTACCAGCGCCATAATGAGGAGCAAAGCCTTGAATTACTACACCGCCCCACTCTCCAAGACCGTCGAAGTCATCATCTTGTCTTGAAGAGAAGGTGATTGGGTCAATAGTATTGTCGCTCTTCTTACCGTCAGCAATCAACTTTGAGCCACGGGTAACAAGCAGCACACCATCAGAGTTAGCTTTCACGTGAACGCCAGGCTCAATCGTTAGAGTAACGCCCGCATTTTTTACAGCTTGCATTTCGGCTGCGTCAGCTAAATCAACATTACCTTCACCTACTTGCAATAGACCTGATAGGCGATATTCGTAATCTTTAGTAAGAGTATAATTTTCGGTCATGGTACCCTCTAGGGTACATACCTTTGTTTCTTCGTTACACGTAACAAAAGCTGAATCATTGTCATTATTGTCATCATCACTTCCGCCACACGCGGTTAGTGCCACTGATGCACCTGTAACAGCCATTGCCATCACTAATTTTTTAAGTTCCATTATGTTACCTCTTTATTTGGTAATAGTTGGTTTAGTTAACCGACAAGATCAAGTTAAAAGTTTTTTATTACACTTGTATTAAAAGATTGTATAAAAACAAAAAAAGCGGGCTAAGCCCGCTTTCGATTAAAAAATCCAGTCAATTCCGACCGAAGCTTCTATACCCTCTTCATAACTTTCAATTATTCGACCACCTTGTGAATATTCAACTTTGCTATCAGTGATATTATTGAATTTAGTTTTTAGTGTCATTGTATCACTGACATCCCAGCTATGAACAAGGTCAATAACTGTTCTTCCTTTTTCCATCTCAAGATCTACGTTGCGAGTTACTTTATCAATTCGATCGTCAAAATAATTCACTAAAAGCGTAATACTCTGTGCATTAGAAAATTGATCAAACCCCAACTGTAAGTTACCAATAATTTCAGACTGTCCCTGTAACTGACGGGTATCACGCCCCTCCAACTGCTTAGATTGCGCATTGAGTTCAACTTCAGAATCAACCCAAGCGAAATTGCCCGATAAGAATCCAGTCCAATCTTCACCATTAAAGATGTTTTTTCTAAAGTCTAATTCAACTCCAAACACATCCGCTGAGTCACTATTGACATATGTAAAGCCATCTGCAGATGAACCTGAAGCATTCGGTACAGATTTTTCAATTGGTTTATCTATTGATTTACTAAAAACTGCTACAGAAATATTTTCATCTTCAGAAAAGTAATATTCAGTTCTTAGGTCTAGGTTAGTAATGTTCGATATTTCTAGATCTGGGTTGCCAAATAATTCGTCATCAGTTTCTGGATCATATGTAGAAGATTCAGAAAGCTCAGTTAATCCTGGACGCGCAAGTGTATTAGAAACACCTAGCCTAAATTGTAATTGCTCATTTGCAACCCAGGTTCCACTTAAGACAGGTAGCACTTCAGTGGCTGATAACTCACTATCAGCATTATTACTGTTTGGATAAGTGAGTTCTTGATTTGAGTCCTCTAGGCGCGCTCCTGCTAAGATCTTATACTCCCCATTGATATCAAATTCTGATGATACGTATGTAGCGAACATTTCATCTTGTGCATCATATGAATCAGTATCAGTTGTTCTTGTTGCCAAGAAGTAAGCATTTTGATCCAGATTATCTTCGGATAGTAAAACCTCTAAATCTGAATTATTCGGAACAGACACATTGTTGTTTTTATCAACACCATAGCGTGACAGATCAACTTCCCTATCTTTGATAGACAGCATGGCACCATATTTTAAAGTCATGGATACCATATCATTGAAATAAAATTCGTGTTGCATATCAGCGCCCATATCAATAGCGTTTTCTGTCAATTCAGAGAAACGACGCTCAAGCGTTGCTGGTGCAAGAGTTTTGTTCCGATACTGATATGTTCTTCTATCCGGCTCATAACGGTTAGATTGTGAAAGACCTATACGCCAATCTAATTGGTCACCATCACCAATCGTGTGAGACCCTGAAAACTGCTGAGATATAAGCTGTCTTTCTACCCATTGTAGTGTTAACTCATCAACGGTAATCCCTTCATCATCAACACCAGTTTCAAAACGAGTAGTATCATCGGATTTTCTCAATAGGATAGTTTTACTATTGAGTAATGTACCATCAAAAGTTTCCATACCCGCAGCAAGATAAGCTGTTAAATCAATATTGTATTTGCTTCGTTCATAATCAAACTGGCCACCCATATCATCAATATATGCATTTTCACGAGAGCTCCATTTGCTTGAATATTGAATTGCACCGTAATAGCCAAAATCTCCCGACGTGG
This sequence comes from Bermanella marisrubri, assembly GCF_012295615.1. Lineage (NCBI taxonomy): Bacteria > Pseudomonadati > Pseudomonadota > Gammaproteobacteria > Oceanospirillales > Oceanospirillaceae > Bermanella > Bermanella marisrubri. Next base: position 991,909 of record NZ_CP051183.1, on the reverse strand, counting down.
ACTCTATTAAGTCACCATATGAATAAGCGAAACCAACATTAGGTTTTGCAGTTACCTGCTTACTATTGTAATTATTTTCAAACTCACCTATGTACGATGAGACGTCATCAAAACTGAATTCACAGCCAATTTCACATCGATCGCCTAAAGCTCCCGGCGCGCCATCATTCGTAATTGACGCCACACTGCTTGGCACTTCTCGCGTACCATCATCAAAGCCCAGAGAATCAGTGTCTCCTCCATCGTAACTAATGACATCCTTACCAGTTATTTGAGAATTAGCACCAACCGATAAAGATAGTTTATTGGTATAACCTGCTGGCAATCCTTTTGTTGTCATTCTAATTGCCCCACCCGTCGTATCACCGGGTAGATCAGGTGTATAACTTTTTTGAATTTCTATTCCTTTCAATACACTAGATGGAAATAGATCAAGTGGAACATCCCGTTTCATAGGGTTTGTACTTGGCATACTAGCGCCATTTAATGTTGAAGAGATATATCGACCTTGTAGGCCGCGCACAACCGCGTATTGCCCACCAACCAATGACACACCAGCCACACGCTTTAACGCAGATGCCGCATTAGAATCACCAAAACGAGCAAGTTGCTCGGAGCCAATAGCATTCAAAACCGCACTGGAATCACGTTGCTGCGCAGTTGCTGTTGAAGGAATATAAGAACCAACAGCAACGACTTCCTCTATTGCGCTGTCACCACTCATGCTCATATTGACATTCATAGCAGTTGCATAGTTACCTATTACACGCAAATCGCTGATATCCCGTGCACCATAAGTTGGATGCTCAATACTAAGATTGTATTCGCCACGAGGAAGCTCTAACTCGTAATAACCTTCGCCGTCGGTTTGAACTGAGACACCTGCGCCGGCAACGGTGATGGTCGCTCCTTCTACGCCACCCCCTGTTTCATCAGACTCGATATAACCTGAGATTTGTCCGTATACTGGCGCTTCTTCTTGGCCCGGTGTGTAAACACTGATCTCTGGAACCGCTTCGCCGCCGATCATTTCTACTTGAATCTCAGCATTTTGCTGAGCGCTGGCATCAAATTCGAATTCACCGGCCCATTGACCAAACTCACTCAATTCAACTTGATGAGTGCCTCCACCGAGCTCAAAGCTTGCGAAGCCATTTTTTCCTACTAACTTGCGATCACCGTTCACTGTGATAGATAAGGTATCAACAGGCTGGCCTTGCTCTGTCACATAAAAAACCGCTTCACCGGCTAAAGCACCTGAGGCACTAATCGCTGCAATGAAACCCGCTAGCAAATTGCGTTTCATACTGTCTCCAACTCGTTATAAGTCTTGTAATTCGTGTATTTTTGTATGGTTGGCACGATAATTCTGAGATGTGACAGCTTTGTTACATGACAATCTGCTTTCAGATTTGCTTCAGTTTTATGGCGAAAATATGACGGAACCATCATCCCAGAAGCCCCGAGTTGCGTGGGCTATAACGACGCCATGGCAAGTAAGTTGTAAATATGAATTTTTTGTTACAAAGAGCATTTAGCAGAGAAAGCGCTTACCCCTTCGCATAAGCAATAGAAATCCGTAAAATAGAGGACTTAAATATCTGAATCCCGCTTGGACTGTATGACCGTCAATATTATTGAAACCAAAGACCTCTCTGATGTAGAAATCACCCCAGAGAACAAGTGCGATTTTTGCTCGGCTAAATGCTGTCAGTATATTACTCAGGAATTAGATACTCCTCGCTCCATGCACGAATTCGATATATTGTTGTGGCAAATTGCCCATGAAGATGTGCATATTTTTAAGGATGGCAATGGCTGGTATTTGCTTGCTATGACCAAGTGCAGCCAATTATTACCAGACAATCGCTGCGGTATCTACGAAACACGCCCACTAATCTGCCGCGAACACAGCAACAATGCTTGTGAGTTCGATGTACCTATCGATGAAGGTTGTGACTTATATTTTCAAACTTATGAAGAATTCGATGCTTATTGTCGTAAACGCTTTAAAACCTGGGATAAGCGTATAGAAAAGTTTGAGGCAGAGCGTGCCAAGCAAAAGTAATGTTAGAAAGCCAGGCGGCATTTAAGACTGTAAGTGCCGATCTGGCCCTGAATGCGATCTAAACCAGTTTCACTCCAAATCTTGAATCTGCCAGTTGATAGGCTTTTGTCCTTGCTCTAATAAATAACGATTGGCTTCAGAGAAGCAGCCTGATCCCATAAATGCAGTAAAGTCCTTGCCACTTTTTGTCGCTCCCAGCGGACTGGGATGACTGGTTTTTAACACCAAATGTTTACTAGTATCCACTTGTGAACATACATCGTGAGCAAAGCGACCCCAAGCTAAAAACACCACACCCCGCTTGTGCTCATTAATGAGCTGGATACAAGAGTTAGTAAAGCGTTGCCAGCCTTGCTTGCTATGGCTACCTGCTTGTCCAGCGCGAACCGTCAGAGAAGCATTGAGTAGCAGGACGCCTTGCTTTGCCCAGCTTTCAAGGTTTCCGGTCTTGGGGATGGAAAGACCCAGGTCACGGTTTAGTTCTTTATAAATGTTGCGTAAAGACGGAGGAATTTTTATTCCGTCAGGCACACTAAAGCTCAAACCGTGAGCTTGGCCTTCACCGTGATAAGGATCCTGCCCCACAATCACAGCTTTGATATCCTCAAATGGCGTCAACTGAAACGCGTTGAACCAGAGCTCTTTGGGTGGATAAACAATTTGCTCTTGAGCGATTTCTTCTTTCAGAAACCCTCGTAACTGAGCCATATAATCTTGAGACATTTCTAAGTCGAAATGTTGCTTCCATTGCCCCTCTAATTTATCCGTAATTTTATTCGCCATTATCATCACCGCTATTCTGATCAGGTATAGCTGGTTTACTGTTATCTAGTAACGTCACGCAGAATAGACGATAAATAAAGATACCAAAATATGGGGTTATCAATACGTTTGCTACAAATAAGACAAACTGCGTGGCAGCTTGAGGCAGCGCAATCATAGACGAAATTATTCCACTGAAAATTGCCCACGCTACCAACATAGCCATCATTAACAGTAAGCCACGCAGCACGATGGAACTTGACTTCACTTGCTCACTACTTAACTTCATACCCTCAATAGGGCCTGCATCTTTTAATACCACATGATAAGCAGCAAAAACCAAGCGATAGATAATAAATAGAATCGGAACTGCGATAAACAACATCAAGAGTAATGCTGCACCATGGGCCTCCCCTGAGCCCATTTCGTTAGGAAATATCAAACCGGCTACAATCGCGATAGGTATGGCCACTAGGAAGCAAAAAACGCCAATAGCGAAGCTGACCAGAATCATAGGCCCCATTTTCTTCAAGGCTTTTGGTAGTGCTGCGGTTAAACTATCATCCTGCTCTTCAGAAAACTGATGAATAAAAACCAACTGTAGCGTATAAAAGAAAAATCCTACTAGCATTGCGATCAACAAACCTGCAACACTCACATCCATTTGTTGGGTCATCATGCCAGCGCCAGCAATACTGCCGCCAAGCAATAGCGGAGCCAAGTTAGAACCTAGGCTGATCCAAAAAACTTTGTTAAATACGCGGCCATAAAACCGAAAACTTTGTGCAGCGACATCGAAAGCAGTCATGAAAATCTCTATCTTTTTCTGATGATATTAGCATCATATCGAATTCGGCCTGAGGTCGCTAGAAAGTGAAAGTAATAGATACGCTCTCACCTTGATCTGAGCGAAGAACAATAAGCCAAAAATAAAAAAGCCATTTATGATGCCTCATAAATGGCTTTTTCTAACAACCGGCATTAATACAGATATGTAATTACCGAGTTAATAATCATCCACGAGGACGCATGTGTGGGAACAAAATCACGTCCTTAATGGTTGGGCTATCGGTAAATAGCATCACCAAACGGTCGATACCAATGCCTTCACCAGCGGCAGGTGGCATGCCGTACTCAAGTGCCTGCACGTAATCCGCATCATAGTGCATGGCTTCATCATCACCGGCATCTTTTTCTTCCACTTGCTTACGGAAACGCTCTGCTTGATCTTCGGCGTCGTTAAGCTCTGAGAAGCCATTAGCCAACTCGCGACCTCCAACAAAGAATTCGAAGCGATCAGTTATGAATGGGTTTTCATCATTACGACGGGCAAGCGGCGAAACTTCCCATGGATAAGCCGTAATAAAGGTTGGCTGATCAAGTTTGTGCTCTGCGGTCTCCTCAAAAATCTCACATAACCACTTACCGGCACCCCAAGCACTTTGCTTAGCATCTTCTCTGATACCTACTTGGCGACCGTATGCAATTAGTTTATCCAAGTTATTTTCTGGGTCGTTAATCACAGCTTCATCGAAGTCAGGGTTATATTTCAATACCGCTTCCATCATAGTGAGGCGCGCAAACGGCTTAGCAAAATCGTATACGGTTTCGTTGACCACATTGCCTTCAGCGTCTTTTTCCGTTGATACAATGTCGGTCGTACCCAGCACGTCTTGCGCGATGTTACGCAGCATATCTTCTGTAGTGTCCATCAAATCATGATACGTCGCATACGCTTGGTAGAATTCAATCATGGTGAACTCTGGGTTATGTCGAGTAGACAAACCTTCGTTACGGAAGTTACGGTTAATTTCGAAAACACGTTCGAAGCCGCCTACTAGCAAGCGCTTCAAATACAACTCTGGCGCGATACGTAAGTACATATCAATACCCAGCGCATTGTGGTGTGTTTCAAATGGTTTTGCTGTGGCACCACCAGGAATCGCTTGTAGCATGGGCGTTTCCACTTCCATAAAGTTGCGATCGCTTAGGTATTTGCGCATGGCTTCAATAATTTTAGAACGCACCATGAACAAATCACGGGTTTCTTGGTTGATAATTAAATCCACATAGCGCTGACGATATTTAATTTCTTGATCCGCTAAACCATGGAACTTATCAGGCAATGGACGCAGTGATTTGGTTAACATGATCAAGTCGTCTGCAGTCGCCACATTAACATAAAGTTCGCCTTTACCTGACTTATGTAAAGCGCCGCGTGCACCTACGATGTCACCTAAATCAAATTTAGACTTGTAGTTAATTTCTTTTTGCACATCTTTAGGGACGTAAAACTGAATACCGCCAGAAGCGTCATTGATTTTAGTAAATGGGCCACGTTGGAACATGATGCGACCCGCAACAGCAACCTGATTGTCCTGCGCTTCTAATTCTTCCTTACTGAATTCGCCAAATTTAGCCTGAAGGTCAGCAGCTAAATCTTTACGGTCAAAGTCGTTGCGGTGACCATTGGCTTTACAGCCGTCACGCAAAGCAGAAAGTTTCTCGCGGCGCTCCGCAATCAGTTTGTTTTCGTCCTGTTGTTGATCTGCCATATTGCTACCTTTTTGATGATCGCTTGATGGCTTGCATCAAACGCTAATTGTATTCTTTAAATTAGAAAGAGCACCTTATACACGATCCCTTAAATTAAGTTATCGCGGACAAGGCCCTTCCTATACAAGTACTTTCAACTTGTCTTATAAGCACAACGACTTATAGGCCAGCTTTCAACGACGCTTCCATAAATGGATCCAGCGCCCCGTCCAAAACTTGCTGCGTATTGCGGTTTTCTACACCGGTGCGCAAATCTTTGATACGCGCATCGTCCAATACATATGAACGAATCTGGCTGCCCCAGCCAATGTCACTTTTACTTTCTTCTAGGGCTTGCGTATCCGCATTACGTTTTTGCATTTCCAGCTCAAACAATTTTGCCTTTAACTGCTTCATGGCTTGATCTTTGTTTTTATGCTGAGAGCGTTGATTCTGACATTGAGTTACGGTATTGGTCGGCACGTGAGTGATACGTACCGCTGATTCTGTGGTGTTAACGTGCTGACCACCTGCACCACTGGCGCGATAAACATCGATACGTAGATCAGCAGGATTGATATCAATCTCGATATTATCGTCAATCTCAGGAGAGACAAATACTGATGCAAATGATGTATGGCGACGACCACTGGAATCAAATGGAGATTTACGAACTAAACGGTGAACACCCGTCTCTGTACGCAACCAACCAAATGCATACTCGCCTTCAAAACGAATGGTCGCACTTTTGATACCCGCCACGTCTCCGGCAGATGCTTCCATTAGCTCAACTTTGAAGCCTTTGGCCTCACCCCAACGTAGATACATACGCAGAATCATTTCCGCCCAATCTTGCGCCTCTGTACCACCAGAACCCGCTTGGATATCCAAATAAGCGCTATTTTCATCTGCTTCGCCGCTGAACATTCGACGGAATTCAAGCTTTTCAAGTTTGGCTTGCAGTTCGTTTAACTCGCTTACCACCTCGTCAACGCTGTCGGCATCGTCTTCGGCCACGGACATTTGAAGTAACTCATCACAGTCACTCAAGCCAGTGTCCATATCATCGATGGTCTGCACAACAGCTTCAAGAGCTGAGCGTTCACGACCCAACTCTTGTGCTTTTTCCGGCTCATTCCAGATCTCGGGCTGACCCAGTTCTAGTTCAACTTCTTGTAAACGCTCCGCTTTCGTAGCGTAGTCAAAGATACCCCCTAAGCATCTCTGTTCGGGACTTTAAGTCTTTGATTTGGTTAACAATTGGTTGAACTTCCAAGAGAACTCCTTAAAAGGCTGTATTTACTCGAATTAAGGCGCGAATTTTACATAAAATACCCGCTTAAAAACAGAGGCAACAAGCTATATTATCCCAGTTGCATCAACTCTATTTAGCGCTATAGTGGATTCATGACTAATTCTACTCTTTACCGCATTTCACTATTTATTTGGCTATGGGCATGCTTTACTCCTAATTGCTTAGCCATTGAAAAATCTGATTTGGAGCCAGTAATTGAAAGTTTGACTAAGTTTGCGCGCTCAAATGAGGTCATTTCTTGGCTAAAAGCCAATGACTCCACATTTAACCTACCAGACATCTTGCAAATTGACCGAGAGTGGAACTCTAAACCTGATATAGAGAATCAGTTCTTTGATCCAGAGGTACAAAACCAAATTGCCGTTTTTATGAGTGAAAATAGATTATTTGTTGAGATTATTCTAATCGGTAGAAATGGCGAAACATTGGCAGCAATACCCAAAACCTCTGACTATTGGCAAGGGGATGAAGACAAGTTTATTCAAGTCATGGCCTACCATAGAAACTATATAGGGCCATTAAAATGGGACGAGAGCACTCAAACCATAAGTGCCCATGTATCCATCCCTGTGACACACAAGGATGAAACTATTGGCGTTATAACTGGGGGGATCGAAGCGACTCTTCAGGATTTAAGCCGAGCTCAGATCAATTAGAATCCGATCTCATCCACCAGCAATCCAATCCATCAAGCAACATGTGGATTCCCAATCCCATGCCAAGCCAAAAAACCACCTTAGACCAGCTTGCATTAGGCTTCCTCAGCAACAACGGAATTAGCACCATCAGACCATAGACAAACAAGGCGGGTATTTGATGTAGAGGATGAAACCCAATGCTACACCGATTGGGAGCATAAAGCGGTGTTGCCAAGAGGTGATCAATATCCACTAGCATGGTGAGCATCATTAGAATGTAAGCGGAAAAGGCTCCTTTACTTAAAAGCCAATACTTGACACCAGAAGCGAGGCCTTGTTCATTAAGTGATAAAAAGGAGACTCGAGAAAAAATCCAAGCCAGTAGCGCAGGGACAATAAAATGCAAAACTATATGTAGCCAAGGACGGTGCTCCATGGCCAAATAAAACAATCCGGAAATCATAGCGTTCTTTGTAAGAGATTATGAGCGATATAAATAACTGTACTACGTACGATACAAATAACGGCTCTACGAGCGATATATAGTCTTAATAAGGTGATAACCGAAGCGGGTTTTAATCGGCCCATGAACTTTCAGGATCGGGCGCTTAAATACCACATCATCAAACGCTTTGACCATATCTCCTTTATGAAACTCACCTAGATTGCCACCCTGTTTTTTGCTTGGGCACGTAGAGTACTGCTTTGCTAGCTTGCCAAAGTCTTCCCCTTTGGCCAGGCGCTGCTTCAGTTCTTCAGCAAGTTTTTTGTCTTTCACTAATATATGGCAGGCACTGGCAACGGGCATAACTTAATCTCTAACTATCACTTTTCTAAACCGGTATTCTAACTGATAATAGCGGTTTTCGTTGGATTGATTTCTTCATGGCCCTGAAAGCACTCATCCGTAAATGCTCGCTGAACATCAGCGATATGGATCGACATTATTATCACACGCACGAATTTACATTGGCCCAACACCCAAGTGAAACCGATCTTAGACTCATGGTGCGAATACTGGCATATGCATTAAATGCCGAAGAAGGTTTAGAGTTCACCAAGGGACTAAGCACTACAGACGAACCCGATTTATGGAAAAAAGATCTAGTCGATCATATAGAGCATTGGATTGAACTTGGACAAGTGGATGAAAAACGTGTCCGCCAAGCTTGCCATAAAGCAGACAAAGTCACGCTCTATACCTATCAAGATAACGCGGCGGACGTATGGCAAAGCCAAGTTAGAAAAGCTCTGATTGAGTATAAAAACCTGAGTATATACCATATACCAGAACCTCAATGCCTAGAACTGGAAAGCCTTATCGATCGAGGCATGTCATTATTTGTGACCATTCAGGATGAAGCCATTACCGTGAGTAATGATAGAAGCAATATTGAGATCACGCCGCAAAAAATAACAGCATGATCGGCCCGCAACACGGACGTTTAAGGTGCCCTTATGAAAAACCCATTTATTATCATCCCCATCATTACCATTGCTATCGCGCTGTTTAGCGTTGGCAAACAGGTTGCGGATTCGCCATTACTGAACTCAAACTCCGCTTTAACAGACCTTTACTCAGACAATCGAAAGAAAATAGAGGAAATGCAGTCCGAGCTCGCAACACTAAAAAATGTCAAAAATCCTAGTGAGCACCAGATTTGGCATATGGCACACCTAGAAAAAAGCATCGCCCACATTCAAAAACATACGCCAGCACCAACAACAGTTGACCCTGTGCTGACGGGGCAATTCAAAAACCTCAGCATGATTGCCACCATGATGCTCTTTGGTGTCGTGGGGGCAGCATACCACTACGCCAAAAAAGCGAAGCGCCAACCAATAAGAGGTTTCAATCACAAGCCAAATCGAACAAGTCCCTTTAACGACCCAGTTGCCCAAAACACCCACTGGCAGTCCGCCAGTACCTATGCCAGCAACTTTCCTACACAAAAGCTGCTGCAAACCCCTAAAGGCTACAAGGTGGTCATGAGCATAGAATTATTACTTATCTGCCAATGCTTAATTTTCATGGGCCTAGTACCCATTCTAATTGATCATTTAATAGCGGGAACAAGGCTATTAGACGGACTTAGCAGTGGCTATGGCGCGCTGATTCTTATTGGCGTCGCTCTATGGGGCGGGCTGGCACTTAATACAATCGAAATCAATACTAACGAGCGCACCATCAAGAAAGGCAAGCAACGCTATTCATTTAATCAAGTTCATGCATTACAGGTCATTACAAGCTTGGCAGGTGGTCGCGGTCACGGCATTTATAAAAACTATGAATTGAATCTTGTGTTCAAGGATAGCGAGCGTCTGAATCTACTGAATCATGGGGGAGAAGCGGAGTTTGAGCAGCAAACCGAGCGCTTAAGCAAGCTTTTGGCAGTCCCTGTCTGGGAAGCCTAATTGAGGCTCAGAGTGTATAACCTCTAATTTTCAGATACAAAAAAGGCAAGCCGAGGCTTGCCTTTTCTTTCAAACAGAAAAAATCAGCGATTAGATCGCAACGATTTTCTCAGCTTGAGGACCTTTTTGGCCTTGAGTTACGATGAACTCAACTGCTTGGCCTTCAGCTAGGGTTTTGAAACCCTCGCCTTGGATTTCGCTGAAGTGAGCGAAAACGTCTGGGCCGTTTTCTTGAGCGATGAAACCGAAGCCTTTAGCTTCGTTGAACCATTTAACAGTACCTGTAACTGTAGACATAGTAATATCCTAAATTGATAAGTTTTGGCCTCTATAGGGGCCGGTTGTGCTTGGAAATATAGACTGGAACTTAAAAACTTAGGACGTTGTTACGTGAACAGCGCATTTGGTTTTGTAAATAAAAGACTTTCTTTCTAGCTGAGGTGAATACTAGACCTATTTATTGGGCCTGTCGACGTATTTCTTGCTGAGAACGCACTATTTCAGCAGTTTTTGTACGATTATCGGCAATTGGGTCAAATCTCACGCTATCTCCCTGCATCACAGCTGCTGTTACTTAAAAAAACACCGATCAATGTGAACTGGATAACGCTTTTCAAAGCCACCCGGTCATCACCATGAAGGCCTTCACATTTTGTTACATAAGTACAAGACGTGTTGCTGAGCTGGCGTAAAATACAATTATCGAATTGGTCACGAGCCAAATTTTAACGGCTACTCACAGAAAGGTGTTTAATGGGTTTACCATCCCTAGCTTTTAGCAAGTCCATGGCATGCGCCGCAGCTCTCTTCACACTGCTGATGTCTAATGGCGTACAAGCCATCGACGAGGATTACGATGATATCTGTCGTTGCCAGAACCCTTATGAAAGTGGTCGTAGCATCCCAGTGGTTATTCGCGATTTCAAAGAATCTCATCCTGACTTTGAAAGTTTTACGGGTAACTACGCGAATACCAATATCGTAGAAGAAGACCTAGGACCAGATGGTCGACCTGTATACAGTGGTGAAGACTACCTTTCTACGAGCGGTAAAGAAAACTTCGATCAGTGGTACCGCAATGTACCAGGCGTGAACATTGCCTTTCCGACACAATTAAAATTGACAGAGGTGGCGCCTGGTTTGTGGGAACACAAGGATATGGAATTCTTCCCTATCGATAACCTTGGCTGGGGTAATGAGCGCTTCCCACGTAATTATCACTTTACTATGGAAATGCATCTGCAGTTTCTATACGAAGGTGGTGAAAGCTTTACTTTCCGTGGTGATGACGATTTATGGGTGTTCATTAACGGCAAGCTAGCGATTAATCTAGGCGGCACACACCCCATGCTAGAAGACACTATTCATTTAGACGACCTAGCAGAAGAATTAGGTATCGAGCCAGGAAACATGTATAGCTTTGACTTATTCTTTGCCGAGCGCCATTTCAACCACTCTCGCTTCATGTTCCAAACCACTATTGACCTAGAGTGCTTGTAGTACTCTGGGTTTCTCTACACGCACAAGCGCAACAATACTTTCGATTAGCTGACTATCGGAATAATGTCCTATAATTCAATATCAGGCAAATTGTTGGCAACTTCTTCGAAAGAATCGTAACAATCTAAGACTGCGACGACGTTTTCTAACGGCTCAGCATAAATACCCGCTACATCGGCCTCACCTTTAGTAACAATAGAAAATGCTAACTTTTCTTGAGGAGGACAAAACTCCGCGTGCACGCTTTCTTTATTCCCCCTTGGATCCACTCGATACCAGCCATATTGCTCTAAATACACCGCATTCAACCCGTGCAAACAAAACGGAGGTTGATCTCCTATTGTAAGACGCTGATAACACAGAGCTGCTGGAATGCCATTAGCGCGCAGCAATGCCGCCAATAAATGGCTTTTAGCGTAGCAAAACCCTGTACCATGCTTCAGTACATCGCTGGCTTTGCATGTGACAGGGTTAAGTTGATAGTCCCAACTGTGCTTGATTTTGTCTCGAACAAATTCAAAGCAGGCTTTGGCAATAGCCGTATCTTCAGTATGACCTTCCGCTAATTGGCGAGCCTTCTGTTGAATACTTAGTTCATCACAGTCGATGTACTGCGAAGCTGCAAGATAAGTGTGTAAATCCATTTAATTACTTCCTTTTCTATTGATCCCACTCGCTAGTCACAGCTATATCCTATTTTTGTAACGATGTATAAAGACTACTACCCGTTCAATTCAAATGAAACAAAATACACTTCTTACATACAAAAAAGGCAGCTAATGCTGCCTTTTTTGTCGACGAGCTATATCTTTACAAAATATTATTTTACCTTAGTCCACGCCATTGGTTTAAATGGCTCATCGACGGGTGTATCAGCAAAATGATTTGTGTAGTTAGACATTATCTTTTGTGAATAACCCAGAATGATTTCGAGTATATTCTGCTTAGTGAAACCAGCATCTAGAAAAGCCGTCACTTTATCTGCACTCACAAAACCCTGGTCACGTACCACTGAAAGAGTGAACGTGCGAAGAGCTTCCAAACGCTCATCTGCTATTGGAGTTTCGTTGCGCAATGCTTCTGATAGCTCATCGCTAACACCCATACTCTTTGCAATACCAGTGTGTGCAGGCACACAGTAATGGCAGTTGTTCTCAACGTTAATACTTTGCCATACCACAGTTAACTCATCTTCGTTAAAGCTAGAGTTCATGAACAACTCATGCACACGCTGATAAGCGTCCAGTAACTCAGGTGATTCAGCCATGACACCATGCAAGTTTGGAATCATGCCGAAGGCTTTTTTGGACTTCGCTAGCAACTCTTTACTCTTCTCTGGTGCAGTCTCTGGTGTATGAATTTCAAACTGTGCCATATTGACCTCTCAACTATTTGAGTGATTGATGATTTCGGTTTAAACCGACTGGTTTAAACTCTAGCCCAGTTTAGACCGATCGGTCAAAAATAAGTATTGGAACAGTGTTTCCAAGGGTGAATAATGGTCTTCAGCGCTTGACTCATCTAATTTTTGTATAAATCCAATTGTTTATTCCACATGGTCTAATTAAAATGGATCAAGATTTACGCGGAGACCGAAATGCCTTGGGAAAAGTCATTCAATGAGGATACAGCAGTAGAAAATGCCATGGCCGTATTTTGGGAAAAAGGCTATGACGCTGCTTCTATATCAGAGCTTTTGAAAGCCGTAAAAATGAGCAAAGGCAGCTTTTATAACGCCTTTGGCAGCAAACGTGACTTATTTTTACGCTCGCTCGATAAATATGAATCTGACAGACGCCGTGTTTTTCTATCGCAACTTGAGGCGATGGATGACCCAGTTCAAGCCATACATCGTTTTTTCGATACGATTGTCAATGAAATGCTCACCGACGAAACCCGCAAGGGATGCTTTTTGATTAATACGTCCCTCGAACTAGTAAACCATGATCAACAAATCAATGACTTGGTTAAGTCCGGCATCGCTGAAATCGAAGCTTTCTTCAAACGTTGTATTGAGGTAGGCCAAGCACGGGAACAAATTCCTCATAATCTAACAGCTGAAACAACCGCGAAAATCTTACTGTCTTTAGCCGTTTCGATTCGAGTCTTAGGTCGCGGAGGATTTAATGAGAAATCGCTTCGTGTGATTGCACACGAAGCGAAAACCTTGGTGACTGGGCCAGATGACCCAGACGACGCTTAAAGTTGATGAACTAGTCCCATGCGGGAGCAAAGTCAGGGTTTGCAATCCGCTCATTAGCATCTAAGGTCAACTGACTCGCAGCTAAATTCCCATCCAAATTTCTACGTTTAGTTGAGGAAGGTATGGTTGTTAACCCTTGTTGTAATTGCCAAGCAATGGCCACTTGCGCGGGATTGCTGTTATGACGGTTTGCGATATCAAGCAACACCTTATCTTCCATAACTTTTCCGACTGCTAGAGGCATATAGCCAGTGACCTTCACCGATCGACGTTCGCAGTGCTTTATCACAGCTTGGTTTTGCAAATAAGGATGGACTTCCACTTGGTTGGTATATATTTTTCCATCACCCAGAATGTTCAATGCTTCATCTAATTGCTCATTTGTAAAATTGGAAACACCGATGTGCTTGGTAAGTCCTTTCTCTTGGCATTTGGCTAACTCTCCAAGATACTCCTTCATTGAAACCTTACCTTCTTTTTCTGGCCAATGAATTAAAAGCAAATCTACCGATGCCACCTTAAGTTTTGCTAAGCTCTCTTCGACGCTGGGAATGAATGCTTCCGCTGATAAATTATCCAACCAAACTTTTGTCGTTAAGAAAATCTCATTGCGATCGATACCGCTTTCTTCAATTGCCAAACCAACTTCAGACTCGTTTCCATAAATTTGCGCCGTATCAATATGTCGGTAACCTGCCTCTAGCGCCTGCTTAACGGAGTCTTTAGCAATATCGCCTTCAAGACGGAATGTTCCCATTCCTAGAGTTGGCATTTCGTTTATCATTTCATTTCCTCTTTTAATGTTTCAATCTCGTTACATTTACTGTGTTTGTTTATGCGGATTTCAACCCCGTTCGCTGATCTAATACGCCTGATAGCCGAGTCAACAAAAGCGCCACCAGCACGATTAGTCCACCTATCCAAGAAGTGTCCATCAAAGACAGGTCTTGAATGATGTATCCACCTAAAACGGAACCAAATGCAATGCCTACGTTAAACGCAGCTATGTTCAAGCCTGATGCAACATCTACTGAATATGGAGTGTACTTTTCTGCTAATTGCACAACATAAACCTGCAGACCTGGTACATTACCGAATGCAAACGCTCCCCAAATAAGAATTGTGAGTACCGATGTCACGGGATGCATAGCAGTAAACGTGAACAGTATTAAGATAATCGCTAAAGCGGAAAAGATAATTGTAAGTGCGCGAATGGGGCCCATGCGATCCGCTAGCTTACCTCCCCAAATATTTCCTAACGCAACAGATACACCATACACCAGCATAATCAGAGCAATGCTACTTGCCTCAAAACCAGACACCTCTTCAAGGATTGGCGCTAAAAAAGTAAACGCAGTGAATGTACCGCCATAACCAATCGCCGTCATGGCATACACTAACAATAGTCGCGGTTGTGTTAGCACGCTGAGTTGTTGTGTGATGTTTGCAGGAGGTGTTTGCTTCAAATTGCTAGGAACTAAAATTGCGCTACCTATCAATGCAAGCAGACCTAAACCAGCAACCACCATAAAAGTCGCTCTCCAGCCAAAATACTGCCCAATCCAAGTTCCCAAAGGAACACCAGTGACAAGCGCGACTGTTAAACCAGTAAACATAATGGCAATGGCACTTGCTTCTTTATCTTTGGTAACCAATCCAGTGGCAATAGTCGAACCAATCGAAAAGAAAACACCATGGGCCAGTCCCGTTAAGATCCTTGCTGTAATAAGAGAGCTATAACTAGGCGCCAAGAAAGCGAGCACATTGCCTAAGACAAATAATGACATGACAGCAAGCAAGACTTGTTTACGTTGCCAACGAGCGGTAACGGCTGTTAATACAGGGGCACCCACAGCAACGCCAAGGGCATATAAACTCACCAGCAAACCTGCCGAGGGTAAAGAAACTCCTAAATCATGAGCAATGGTTGGCACCAGACCAACGATTACGAATTCTGTGGTACCAATGGCAAAAGCACTGATGGTCAGTGCGAACAATGCAATAGGCATAATGATCTCCAAAATTATCTAAGTTGCAGAGAAGTATGCTTATTGCTAACTTTGATAAAAACAGCAAAATAGTTAAATCACTTTTACAAATATGACAATAATCTCTCGAACGGAAGATCTAGAAATTCTGCTCGCTACCATCGATTCAGGTAGTCTCACTGGAGCAGCAAATGCATTGGATATTCAAGTTGCCCGTGTATCTCGAGCTATCAGTCGCTTAGAAGCAGAACTCGATTGCTCTCTTCTCAACCGCACAACCCGAAAACTGGAACTGACTGAAGAGGGCCGCGTCTTCAGTGAGCGTGTGCGCCAAGCTCTGCAACATCTGAGTCATGCAGAGAGCACCTTAAGGGACTTAAAAGAACAACCAGCCGGTATTCTCCGAGTTGATGCGGTTACGCCATTCATGATTCACCAAATTATCCCACTACTACCTGAGTTTAGAATTCAGTTTCCGCTCATTGAGCTAGAACTTGTGAGCAGTGAAAACATCATTGATTTAATAGAGCGCCGCACAGATATCGCCATTCGAATTGGGCCTTTAAAAGATTCAAATTTGCACGCGAGACCATTAGGTAGGAGTCCATTGTCAATTGTGGCAAGCCACGATTACATTGAACGCTTTGGCGCGCCAAGTAGCATCAATGAACTCGCCAATCACAACATCATTGGGTTTGCTCAGTCACCCCATTTGAACAATTGGCCTATTGGCACCGGTATCAATATTGAACCAGACATTAAAAGCAGCAACGGTGAACTTATTCGTCATCTTTGCCTTGAGGGTCAGGGGCTAGCCTTGCTTTCGCATTTCATGATCAAAGAAGATCTTAAAAACAATCGCCTCATAGAAGTATTGCCAGGAAGTGTGACGCAGAACAATAACAGAGAAAGAGTTAATGCTGTTTTTTATAAAAATACCGCGCTTTCCTCTCGTATTCTTGCGTTTTTGGATTTTATTGAGCCACGCTTGCAATTAGCATAAAAAAACCTCCGGCCAAATAGCACGGAGGTTTAAGCACTCGATCGAACAATTCTGTAACTAAGACTAAAGAAGCCTAGCCTAGTTCCGCAGCACCAAAAATAGAGGTGGCGTTTAGGCCTTGTTTTTCCATAATCTCACGAAGACGTTTTAATGCCTCCACTTGAATTTGACGTACACGCTCGCGTGTTAAGCCTATTTCAAAACCAACTTCTTCTAGCGTACTAATTTCATAACCGCGAAGACCAAAACGGCGCGCGATGACTTCCCTTTGCTTTTCTGTTAATTCGTCTAACCAGCCGTCTAGGCTGCTGCTGATGTCATCATCTTGCAAAACTTGGCAAGGATCGCTAACGGCTTCATCGGCAATAGTATCAAGGATCGCTTTATCACTGTTGTAACCTAGTGGCGTATCAACAGAGGTTACACGTTCGTTTAGGCCCAGCATGCGTTTCACATCATCCACAGGCTTCTCTAGTAAATCTGCAATTTCTTCTGCCGTTGGCTCATGATCAAGTTTTTGTGTTAATTCACGAGCTGCGCGTAGATAAACGTTTAATTCTTTAACAACATGAATTGGTAGGCGAATCGTACGAGTCTGATTCATGATCGCACGTTCAATGGTTTGTCGAATCCACCACGTAGCATAAGTTGAAAAACGGAAGCCACGTTCTGGATCGAATTTCTCAACAGCGCGAATTAGCCCAAGGTTGCCCTCTTCGATAAGGTCTAGCAGGGTTAGTCCGCGGTTCACATAGCGACGGGCAATTTTCACAACAAGGCGAAGGTTGCTTTCGATCATTCGCTTACGACCTTTCTCGTCCCCTTTACGAGCCAAGCGAGCGAAGTGAACTTCTTCTTGCGGTGTGAGTAATGGCGAGAAACCAATCTCGTTGAGATAAAGCTGTGTTGCGTCTAAATTTTTCTGTACGTCGTGGTCTTGGCCCACATCAGAAATTTCTGTTTTCTTCGACTTTGCCGATGTTTTCACTTCAGCTTCCGCCAGTTCGATGACATCAGAATCGTTGTTGTCTTCGAACTGATCTTGGATTAATTCCTTTTTTGCTGCCATGAGATAGCCCACCCAATGTTTTAGTTGTTAATCTGACAGTTTTTATTACTTTGCAAGAAAGCATTCAAAACTCGTTCCAACTTAACAACTCAGATTGAACGTTTACCCATTTAACTATTTCTTTGGTAAATATTTTAATGGGTCCACTGGTTTTCCACGACGCCGAATTTCAAAATGCAGTTTTACTTGATCGGTGCCACTAGAACCTATTTCGGCAATGGGCTGTCTAGCTTTAACTTGTTGGTTCTCTTTGACCAGTAATTTCTTGTTGTGAGCGTAAGCGCTTAGAAATTCCTGATTGTGTTTAATGATCACCAAGTTTCCGTAGCCGAGTAATCCGCTACCCGCGTAGACAACGGTGCCCGCTGCTGCCGAGTAAACAGATTCCCCCAAACGACCGGCTATATCAATCCCCTTATTCACAGGCTTTTTAGTTGAATATTTGGCGATCACATCGCCATCGGCTGGCCAGTGCCAGTCTCCCATAGCACTCGAAATTTCAGGCTTTGTCGTCTTCTGTCGAGTTTTATAGGCACTTGGTACATTCGTTTTTATTGATGGTTTGCGTTTCGTCAAAGTTTTGCTATTGGCGGGTTTTGACGATTTTGCAACGGGGCGATCATGAGAAACATTTAATTTTTGACCAGGATAAATCGTGTAAGGATGACGAATTCCGTTAGCGCGTGCTAGCGCTTTATGATCCCAGCCATAACGCCATGCAACCGAAAAAAGTGTATCTCCTTTACGCACTTCGTACACATCCGTGCTGGACATATTGCCAGAGAATTTTTCATGTACAGAGACAAAGCCGGTACATCCAGCCGTCAAAAGGATTAACCCAATGATGATGGTTAAATAGAAATAATTCTTATTAACTAAAGAATGTCGGTTTTTTTGACGCTCTGTGAAGGCAGTAATGGCTGCGTACATGACCAGTCCAGTTTTAATACGTTTTAGTTTTATTTTTTCACCTTTTTAAGAAAACAATATTCTTAAAAAAAGTGTGAGTTCACAATTTGTTACACAAAAAAGGCTCATTTGCCAAAATTTTGCGGTGGTTCCGATATGTAAACTTGACGAACTATTAGTTAACAGCTGATCTATTATTGCTCAATTTTTGCTGTTTTCTGGCGTTTAGCCAGATAAAGTACACCAACGAACCCTAGGAAAAAGGCGAAAACAGCGGCCATAACCTGGGGGGATTCTACCTGCCAAGGGGCAACAGGCCACTCAGAAACTGGCACAGTTTGCCCCTGGCTATTTACACGCGTGGATAATATCTCACGCCACGGCCATAGTTTTACCAAGGCACCCAGCATAAAACCACTTAAAACCACCATAGTGGCATCATGAAACCGCGCTAATAACCAAGAAAGGAACCGGGAGAAAAGCATGATTCCAACCAAACAACCTAATGCAAAGACCGCCATAATCCCTACATCAAACTGCTTCACAGCTGAAATTACTAAACCGTACATACCAATCAGTAGCAAAATAAAACTGCCAGATATACCGGGTAAAATCATTGCACTAATGGCAATCGCCCCGGAAAAGAAGAATAAAATTGGCGAAGCTTGACTAGGCGTGGGCGTCATTAAACTAATGCCAGCGGCAAAAACGATCCCTAAAACTAACAAAATTAACCTCGGTGGAGTACGCCATTGCACCTGCAAAAGAACATAAACAGCGGATGCTAAGACCAATCCGAAGAACAACGACCATATAAAAACAGGAAATGTATTGAGTAAATAATGGATAACCTGAGCCAAACCAAGAATGCTCGTGATCATGCCTGCGAGTAGAACAGCTAAGAAAGTGCCATCGAATTGTTGCCAAGCGGCTTTAATACCCTGCTGCTTGAGAACTTTTAGTGTATCTAAACCAAAGCTCTTAATCGCATTGATTAAGCGCTCGTAGATTCCAGTTAATAATGCAATGGTACCCCCAGATACGCCAGGCACTACGTCTGCTGCCCCCATGGCCATACCCCGAAAAAAGTGACCTAACACATAAACTCCTTACTTCTGTGTGCCTGATAACATAGGAACAAACATCACATCTTCTATGATTTTTTTACTAAAGCCGTCTTCATTGCGGGTGACCAAAGTCAATACTTGCTTGCGTTCATCGCCAATAGGAATAATTAACTGACCTCCCACTTTCAATTGCTCTGCTAACTGAACAGGAATGTGGTCTGGTGCCGCAGCAGAAAGAATTGCATCGAATGGGCCTTCGTCTGACCAACCCCAATTACCATCTGCATGCTTCAGTTTGACGTTATTGGCCCGCAGGAGTTTCATCCTATCTTTCGCTTTTTGTTGAAGCGGCGCAATACGCTCGACGCTGTAAACACGATTCACCAACTGGGCAAGCACGACCGCTTGATATCCACAGCCCGTTCCTATTTCAAGAACCGATTCAAGTGGCCCTTGCTCTAGCAAAATTTCGGTCATACGAGCGACAATATAGGGTTGGCTAATGGTTTGCCCAAAACCAATTGGCAGCGCGGTGTCTTCATAAGCTCGATGACTTAATGCTTCGTCCACAAAAATATGCCTAGGCGTATTCGCAATCACCTCTAAAACATCTGGATTACGTATGCCACGTTCCTTTAACCGATCGACCAATCGATCGCGCGTACGTTGGCTGGTCATACCAATGCCCTGGAGCTGTAGCGGAGTCACAATTTCAATCCCCTTAGCGACTGCAGAGACTCATGATGAGTCATATCTACATGGATAGGGGTAATCGATACAAAATTATGCTCAATGGCATAAAAGTCAGTATCTTCTGCATTATCCGCTACATTCCCCACAGCACTGATCCAGTAGCATTCTTTACCTCTTGGGTTTTCTGTTTTCACAGGGTTATCACTGCGGTGACGGTGACCAAGACGGGTAATGGCAACACCCTTCAATTCGTCAAATGCTACATCGGGGACATTAATATTAAGTAGTGTTCTTGCGGGTAATTGCAGTTGTAATAGATCAGGTAAAAGCTGCATCAATACTCTTGCAGCTGTATCAAAAAATTGGGTCCCCGCCAGTGAAATAGCAATAGGAAAACGAACCAGAAAGCGTCCTTCCATAGCCGCAGCTACGGTACCACTATAAATCACATCGTCACCCAAGTTTGCACCACGATTAATACCAGAGATAACCAAGTCCGCATTGTGGTCTGTAAATTGGCTGATACCGAGATGAACACAGTCAGTGGGTGTACCGTTCACACTGATAAAACCATTATCTAAATAGGTTGGATGCAGCGGTCGGTCAAGAGTCAGCGAATTGCTTGCTCCGCTTCGATCCCGATCCGGTGCTACCACCTGTATATCGTAACCAGCATCCTGGCAATATTTCGCTAGGGTTTGCAAACCGGGTGCATACACACCATCGTCATTGCTTAATAGTATTTTCACAATTAACCCTTACTTATACCTTACTCGCATCATCGATTTGACCTAGCTCTCTTAACAAAGAGGTAGCAAAATAACCGGACCCTAATGAGAACTCCAAGACAAGTGTTTCATCATCTTGCCAAGTCCAAGCCAGATCAGGCAACAGCATACGTGTTGTGCGACGTTCTTGCTTTAAGCCTTGTTTCTCTAGTCCTTGCGATAACACCTCATATTTTTGCGCTATTTGGCCTTCTATATCGGCGAGATCGGCTTCGCTTAAACTGTTTCCCCGTCCCCACATCGCACAAGTGGGGTGAATATTTTGATTTCGCCAACGCTGCGATTCCGCTGCGGTACCATCTGCAATAAAACCGCGAAGACTTCCACTAAATCCAAAAACATCGCCTTTTATAGGTCTTTGCCACACGTTACCTTGAACACGATGAGCTAGCATTTCATTAAATAAAAATGAACGGGCTGCTGATGTAAACAGTGATGCTTTTTGACGATTACGGGGACGCTTGCCAGACACAAATAATCGCTCAGCTTGAACAATGTTATCGTAATCATGGCCAAAGCGCTGACCACCAAAATAATTAGGAACACCTTGATCTTTAATCATGGTTAATCGCTGCTCTAGTTCAGCTTTACTTCCTTGCACATTTCGCAAGCGTAACTTGAAATGATTGCCGCCGAGGTTGCCACGTTTAAGCTTAACGCCGTAATACCCCTGATCAATTAATGTAAACTCTTCGCGCTCAAATAATGCGGTTAAATCCGGTTGACGCTTTTCTACTGGAATACTGAACCACTGGCGGGTAATAGCATGGCGATCTTTAAGGCCAGCATAGCCCACATCTCTTAAATCAATTTGTGCGTGATTGGCAATTTGGCGAGCCAACCATTGAGTATTCGTATCGGTCTTTTCAATGAATAGATACCAGTGAGGTCCTTCTTCTTTTAAAATACGATTACTTAGTTCAGTGACCTGAAAGTCTTCTGCTTCCACTCGATATTGCGCCGTTATATCAAGGGGGGAATAGGCCAGTGGCCACTGATTAGCAATTTTTGCGTAGTCCATTAATTTGGCTCCCGCATCAATAAAGCCACAGCTTCTACTGCAATGCCTTCTTTGCGCCCAACGAAACCTAACTTTTCTGTGGTCGTTGCTTTTACATTGACTTGATCTATTTGAATTTCCAAATCAATAGCAATCGTTTCTCGCATGGCTTGGATATGCGGTGCCATTTTGGGGGCCTGCGCCATAATCGTAATATCAATATTACAGATTTTGTAATGTTTGGCTTTTACTTCATGCCACACGTGTTTCAACAAATTTCGACTGTCTGCATTAGCAAACGCTGGATCGTTATCTGGAAAATGGTGACCAATGTCTCCTAACGCGACAGCGCCTAACAATGCATCGCATAACGCATGCAAAGCCACATCTCCGTCACTATGGGCTAATAGCGTACGCTCATAAGGAATTGCAACACCACCAATCTTAATTGATACGTCGCCCGTCTCTTCTGAAAACTTATGAACATCAAAACCGTGACCAATACGAAACATGTATAACCTTAACTAACTTTCATTGGTTAAAAACTGTGTAATCATCGCTAAATCATCTGGATGAGTCACTTTAATATTACTAGCAAGTCCTGCGATCATTATCGGTTTAAGTCCGACGTGTTCCAGAGCCGATGCTTCATCCGTTACGGGCAAATTATTCTGTAGACTAAATTCGATCGCTTTTTTTAATACACCTAGTGGAGCAAGTTGCGGTGTCAATGCATGCCAGAGTTGCTCTCGCTCAACGGTCTCAATGATATTACCTTGAGCGTCAGTACGCTTCATCGTATCGCGAACGGGGGCCCCAATAATGGCACCATGTTCATTTCGTGCATCGTACAAGCGTTGAATGTCATTTAGGGAGATACAGGGTCGTGCCACATCATGAACCATTACCCAATCGCTTACGTCGGCTCCTTGCTGAACTAATGCATTGAGGCCGTTCAAAACAGAATCGACACGCTCTTTACCTCCATCACAATTCAGAATGCGAACATCTTTTGATACGGGCATATTGTGGAAAAAAGGATCATCATGATTCACAGCGATCATGATTTTCTCAAACATGGGAAAGCATAATAATCGTGTTAATGTATGCTCAAGAATACTTTGACCATTAACCTGTAAATATTGCTTTGGTCGGTCGGCTTTCATTCGTTTGCCAACGCCCGCAGCAGGAACGACTGCATAAAGCGCCATTTTAATCCTGACCCTCTACGACAATAAAATAGGTCTCGCCGCTTTTTATCATACCCAATTCCTTTCTCGCTTTAGCTTCTAACGAATCCATACCCGAACGAAGAGCTATAATTTCTTCTGTTAGAACTTGGTTCTTAGCTTGGAATTCGGCATTACTTTCTTTGCGTTGCTCTATCAAGGATTGCATTTTCCAATTGGCAAGTAAGCCACTTTGGTCGAACCAAAGCTGATATTGAAGGACAAGAAAAACAACGAGGGCGATGACTTTCCAGCCGTATCGCTTAAGGGATTGTGTGAGAACTGTGTTCATAAGCGGCCGTAATAATTATGGTGTAGAAGCCACAATGTACCACGCCTAAGCAACGAATGCTTAGACGTGGTTTTAAAAAGTCGAGCGAGGGTTACGCCTGACCTTTCACTTCTTTCAAACCATTGTAAACCGCTTTGTCACCCAATTGCTCTTGGATGCGTAACAAACGGTTGTACTTAGCAACACGGTCAGAACGGCATAAAGAACCAGTTTTAATTTGCCCTGCACAAGTACCAACCGCTAAATCAGCAATAGTCGTATCTTCGGTTTCACCTGAACGGTGAGAAATAACCGCCGTATAGCCCGCTTCTTTTGCCATCTTAATCGCTTCTAGAGTTTCTGTTAGAGAACCGATTTGGTTGAACTTGATAAGGATTGAGTTAGCGATGTCCTTTTCAATACCTTCTTTCAAAATCTTAGTATTGGTTACAAACAAATCATCACCTACTAGCTGGACCTTGCTACCAAGCTTTTCAGTTTGATACTTCCAACCGTCCCAATCGGACTCGTCTTGACCATCTTCAATAGACACGATTGGATATTGATCGCATAACTCTGCAAGGTAGTCAGAGAACTCTTCAGCACTGAAGACTTTACCTTCACCGCTTAGATCGTATTTACCATCTTTGTAGAACTCAGAAGAAGCACAGTCCAGTGCCAGTGTAATGTCTTTACCTAACTGGTAACCCGCAGCCGATACGGCTTCTTTAATAACAGCTAAGGCATCTGCGTTTGATGCTAGGTTTGGAGCGAAGCCACCTTCGTCACCTACTGCTGTGTTAAGACCTTTGCCTTGCAGTACTTTCTTAAGGTTATGAAAAATCTCGGCACCCGCGCGCAGACCTTCAGAGAATGAAGTAAAACCAACTGGTTGTACCATAAACTCTTGAATATCAACGTTGTTATCAGCGTGCTCACCACCGTTCAAGATGTTCATCATTGGTAACGGCATGCTGAATTGACCTGCTGTACCATTTAGCTCTGCAATATGCTCATAAAGCTCAATACCTTTGGCAGAGGCTGCTGCTTTTGCTGCCGCAAGAGATACAGCCAAAATAGCATTAGCACCTAAAGTCGCTTTGTTATCTGTACCATCTAGCTCAAGCATTTTATGATCGAGTGCTTTTTGGTCAGTTGCATCCATACCAACCAATGCGTTTTTAATTGCACCATTTACATTAGCAACAGCATTTAATACACCTTTACCCATGTAACGCGTTTTATCACCATCACGCAGCTCTAACGCTTCGCGTGAACCTGTAGAGGCACCAGAAGGGGCGCAAGCCGTACCAAAAAATCCACCTTCTAGTAGAACATCCGCTTCTACCGTTGGGTTACCACGGCTGTCCATAACTTCACGGGCTTTTACATCAATGATTTTCGCCATGACGGTGTTAATCTCCAATTAATTATCAGTCAAAAAATGTCGAATTTATAAAATAAGAAAAGCCCTTTCGGGCTTTTCATAAAATAGATTTACGCTTTACCTGCTTGCTTCAAACCCGCCGCAACAAATGCCGTAAATAGGCCATGACCATCGCGCGGAGTCGAAGTGAATTCAGGGTGGAATTGACAGGCTACAAACCATGGGTGGTCAGCCACTTCTACCACTTCGACTAGCTTGCCGTCCATTGAACGACCTGCTATGCGTAAACCATTTTTTTCTAGAGTCTCTAGGAAATTATTGTTTACTTCGTAGCGGTGACGGTGACGCTCAACAATCACCTCTTGACCATACGCTTGCGCAGATAGCGACTCAGGCGTTAAGCGGCACTCTTGGCCACCAAGACGCATAGTGCCACCGAGATCGGAATCTTCAGTACGCTGCTCGGTCTCACCTTCTGCGGTGGTCCACTCGGTGATTAGGCCGACGACAGGATTCTTAGTAGAGCTGGAAAACTCAGTACTATGGGCATCTTCTAAGCCGCACACATTACGAGCGAATTCGATAACCGCGCTTTGCATGCCTAAACAGATACCCAAATACGGAATTTTGTTCTCACGAGCGTATTGTACCGTGCGAATTTTACCTTCTACACCGCGGTTACCAAAGCCACCAGGAACAAGAATCGCGTCTTTCCCTGCCAGTACATCAGCGCCGTCACGCTCAATGATCTCTGAGTCAATGTACTCGATGTTCACCTTAGTACGGTTCTTCAAACCGGCATGATCAATGGCTTCGATCAAGGATTTATATGCATCCAATAACTCCATGTATTTACCTACCATGGCGATATTGATTTCATGCTCTGGATTCAATTTAGCATCGATCACCTCATCCCACTCGCTAAGATCCGCTTCATCGCATTCCAAACCAAATTTGTCGATGACGTAATCGTCAAGACCGGTTTGCTTAAGCAACTCAGGAATACGATAGATGGTATCTGCGTCTTCTAATGGGATAACCGCGCGCTCTTCAACGTTGGTGAACAGGGCGATTTTACGAAGAGAACCTGAATCAATGCGGTGATCAGAACGACAAACGAGAATGTCAGGTTGCAAACCAATGCTGCGCAGTTCTTTTACACTGTGCTGAGTTGGCTTGGTTTTGGTTTCGCCCGCAGTGGCGATGAATGGCACTAGGGTTAGATGCATGGATAGTGCACGCTTGCTACCTAGCTCAACTTTGAGCTGACGCACTGCTTCAAGGAAAGGTAACGACTCGATATCACCTACGGTGCCACCGATCTCAACCAAAGCGACGTCGGCGCCTTCGGCACCGGAATAAACACGACGCTTAATTTCATCTGTGATGTGAGGGATAACCTGAACCGTACCACCTAGATAATCACCACGACGTTCTTTGCGCAATACATCTTGGTATACGCGACCTGTGGTGAAGTTATTACGGCTACTCATAGTGGTACGAATGAAACGCTCATAGTGACCTAAATCTAGGTCGGTTTCCGCGCCATCTTCGGTAACAAACACCTCACCATGCTGGAATGGGCTCATGGTGCCTGGATCCACATTGATGTAGGGATCCAATTTGAGCATGGTAACTTTGAGTCCGCGTGCTTCGAGGATAGCCCCAAGAGAAGCGGATGCAATGCCTTTGCCCAATGAGGACACAACACCGCCTGTGACGAATATAAAACGAGTCGACATATACTGGTGAATCCGAATAAAAAAAGAAGTTGGATTGTTCGAACGAGATGGCGCTACAGTTTACCAGAAGCCCCCAAGCGGGTAAATCCGAGATACAAAATTTAACGGATAAATCCGCCCTCTATGGTTTTAGCCTAGCAGTTAGGACTAATAACGCCTCACATAAATGACAACCCGGCGGTTTTCGGCTCGCTGTTGGGCATCCATCACCTGCCCTTCAATCGGAGCCGATTTAGGCCGAGAGTCAGCATAACCAGAGGCTTTGAGCTGCTCTTTTTTGACTCCTTTGCCCAGTAAGTACTTAACCACGTTACTGGCTCGAGCTGCGCTGAGTTCCCAATTGGAAGGGAATTTCTCAGTGCTAATGGGCACATCATCCGTATGTCCCTCGACTTCCACCAAGTGGGTTTTATGAACACTGCTTTCAATCACTTTGGTGACTTCATTGAGGACAGGCAAAGCCTGTGGGCGTATGGCGGCACTGCCAGAGTCGTACAGAGAGAAATCGCTGAATTCGACTTTGACCCCTTTTTTATCAATCACCACGCTGACGTTTTCCTGCATATTATGTTGATTGATAATCTGGTCGAGTTCTTTTTTGATGTCGCTGAACGGAGTCACTACCTTCTCCCCCGTCAGCACACCTGCGAGCCCTTCTTTTAATGATTCAATTTTGCCTTGATTCAAATCAGATACGGAGAGAATCATGACAAAAAAGGCGAGCAATAGCGTTATGGCATCCGCGTAGGTGACAATCCAACCTTCACCGTCAGCATCAAAGGTTTGTCGACGACGACGCAGCCCACGTTTGTAGGTTTTATCACTCATTTTCTAGCTCTTGTGGGTGATAGCGCTTAGAGGGCTTCACATAAGCGTTCAAGCGATCTTGAATAAACAGAGCATCGCGCTTTTCCGCAAGCAAGCAAAATCCATCAATCATCAATTGGTGCTTAAAGAATTCTTGTTCTTGCTTTTCCGTTACATGAGCTGCTGTGGGCTTGAATAATAGGTTAGCCAGTAGAACACCATAGAGCGTGGTAATTAATGCCAATGCCAAACCTTTACCTAGGTTGGCCATGTCATCGCCCATGTTATCCAGCATGATGATTAAACCAACAATGGTCCCCACCATGCCAAATCCGGGAGCATAAACGCCCATGGTATTTAAAACTTTTCCTTCCAAACTCTGACGCTGCCAATGGCTATCCATGGCATCGCCCATGATGACGCGGATGTCTGCAGATTTGTATCCGGAACCCATTAGCTCAATCCCCAGTGATAAAAACGAATCTTTCGACTCTTTTTTTGTCAGGCTATCTTCCAGCGCACTAATGCCACCATCGCGGTAGATATTGGAAAACTCTGTAAAGCGTTGGACTAACTTAGATAAATGGCTTTGTGTGCTTTTACTGGCTTGTACAGTTTCAAGCATGGCACGAAGTGCATGCATGACCTCATTAAAACTAAAGCTGATGAGTGATGCCGCGAACGTTGATCCAATAACCATCATGGCACTGGCAGCACTCAAAAACATGAGATGGTTGTCCGTGCTGCCAACCACGGCAAGCACAAATAAACCGATACCCGCTGTGATACCAATGAGCGTACTGAAACTGATCATGACTCAACCTGTGCCTGTAGCTGATCCATGGAGAACTTACCTGTACTGATATATTCCCGTAGCTTGTGAACAATCGCTCGACGTGCTCGGTCGATTTCTTGCTGACCAATACGTCCCTCTTTGCGTTTTAAATCTTCCCGCGCCATGGCTTTCAGTTTCGGCGTCAAAGAGGTTAAAACGTGAATTTTAAATTGGTCAGGGGTATTGCAAATTGCCTCACCAATAAACTGGCGATCCACTTCGCGTAAAGCGTTGCTAAGGATATTTTTCGGTGTTTTGATTATATCTGCAAAGGTAAAGTATTTCTGGCGCAGTTTATAAAAGGTATCCGGCTTATCATGTTTTAACTGCTTAAGAACTTTGGCTTCTTCGCTGCTGCTCATATTGTCCAGCATGCTCATAAGCATGGTGAGCCCGTCAGCGTTGACATTTTCAAAGCTCGGAACTTGTTGAGCGGATTTCGCTAAACGGTCAGCCACGTCTTTAAACGTGTCCACAGGAAACGACTCAAACTGACCAAGTTCAGAAATAACCTGCGCCTGTTGATTTCCTGCTATACGGTTTATAACACGCGCTCCTTGTTCACTAGGCAACTGACTAATGACCAAGGCCTTAATTCGTGCATCCTCGTGCTGAATCAAATACAAAACCTGAGAATCATTGAGTTTCGATAAAAACTCAAAAGGATGACTTCTCACCGGTTCGCCCGTATGCAGTTTCTGTTGCAGCACTTGATGAAAATCTTGAAGATGCTGCAATTGCTCTTCTTCATCAGGATGCTGCTCTGCTAGATGAGCCATGATGCTTTGTAACTCATCCGGTTTTACATTAGGAAAAATCGAGCGAAATAGGCTACGACCAAGTACTTTATAAACGCTGGCGAGCATGGGGATTTTATCTTCTTGTGTCGTCAACTCATCCATTATGCCTTGCACAACCATAGGCTGCCCCAAGCCCAGACTAATCACTTCTTGCCGTGTCTTCTGCATGGATTCTTTTTGCCGTTGTTGCTGATCAGGTTCTTCAGGTTGGATCGTTGACGAAGCCGTCGCGGGCAATTCTGTATTAAGATTCGAGCTTGACTCTTCATTGTTTTGTTTCTTACGTAGCATCAAAACAATTAAAATTAGGAACAAAAAGGCCAGCAGACTTAACAAACCTAGTAGTAACTCATTCATATGCTGCTCTAACCAGGTTTTAGGCGCTACTGTTTGCTCTTCCGGCGTTGTCTCATCCAACTCACTAAATTGAGTTTTAATGATTTCAAACTTATCGCCGCGCAGGTCATTTAGATTGGCTTTTTGATAGACAAGATTTCGAATAAATGCCTGCTGCTCTTCATTCGTATCAGTATCAACCACAACAGTAATCATCAATTGCTTAATTTTATTGAAAACCGCAATGGTTTCCTCTTCCATCTGTTCTTGACCGGACCCGCCGTTACCTCCATTTTCCCATTGAGGTTGACGTTGCTGTTGCTGCAAGCGCTCAATTTGCTCACGCATAAATTGCAGCTCAGCATCTTTTTCTTTATCAGAAGGGATTTCGGTAAAGGGTAGACCAGGCAAGCTTTCTACATCGCTTTCACTTTCCTCAAAGTCCGATTGAGGAAAACGAATCTTTGGGTAATCCCGACTAGGTGCAACAGGCTGTTGATTTTGTGTCGGCTTAATCGGCTTCTTGATCACTTGACGAATACGCTGAATTTCAACATCCACATTCACCATAAAACGGTTGTGACCTAGGTATGCACGAATATCTCGGGCGAGACGGTCTTCTAAACGGGACTTTAACTGTATTTCTTCGAGATCGTCTTTTTTAGTCGGAACCTCAATGGGCTCTTCTTGTGCATAAGAGATCTGTGAAATCAGCAATATAAGGAGCAAAGCTATCCGAATCATTATTCGCTCCTAGTTCACCAAACGTAAACTTTGTTTGACATCGCTTAGGGATGGATCAAGTTGCAAGGCTTTTTCCCACGAACGACGCGCATCGGTTTTGCGACCCATCTTGTAATAGATACTGCCTTTCAGGGCATGAGCTTGCGCTGACGAAGGAACCAAGGCCATGGCCTTGTTGGTTTCTTCAAGGGCTTTCCAATAAGACTTGCGATAGAAAAGTGCCTGAGCACTTAGCATGTGTTTTGTAGCATCAGAGAATAACGCAACCGCTTTTTCATTAAAAAATTCTTCCTCCTCTGAAATGGTATCGGGACGTTTAGCTTTTGCTTTACCTGTCCCTGTATCACGTCTCACGCCAGGCACAGTCATGTCTGAACCTGGCGGTAAGTCCATGCTAAATACAATGTCACTCTCACCCGCATTTAACATCATCATCACATCGTACCCAGGACCATGACGATGAATATTGACAATACCGTGGTTCGCTTTCGCATACTCTTCAGAAGTTAAGTCGCTGGCGCCTGTTCCTGTCATTTCAGATGTGTCTTGAAACGTCCCCGGAAGCTGTTCTTTAAACGGATTCTGTTCCATATCAAACTGACGCAAGCTACAGGCTGACATAATCAAAGCAATACTTAAGATACTTAATACGCGCATACCAGCCCTCCTTAAAAGCGATAACCCAATGTGAGCTCAATGCCAGTTCCACCAAAATCTGAAGAATCTTCATAATTGGCATCCGAGTCCCATTCAACCTCATCGGATGAAAGGTAAACGGCACCAATAGCCATGAAGCCGTTTGTGACAAATGGAAACTCCAGACCGAATTTACTCATTAAACCGTGACTGCCACTAAAGAAAGCCTGTCCTATACCTAAATATACCTTGGTATTTACCCAGTCTTTTACTGCATCGACATTCACGTAAACTCGGCCCTCTAAATTAAAACCATTGATACTAAATTCATCGGTTTCGGAAAAATTACGGAAATATTCAAACCCAAGGCTATATTCAATATCTTTGTTCAAGCTCGTGTATTCTCTTCGGCGTAGCCCAAAGCCAGTGACGTTATCTAATTTTGCATCAGCCGTAGCGCCCAATCCGTCACGTTCTGCACTTAAGGCCATGGAGCTAATGGTCATCTCGATCTCAATGGTTTCGAACTCTAGCTCCTCTTGCTCTCTTGTGGTTTTCTTAGCGTATTCCTTCAACCACACCAACTCATTATTAGTGGCATTTACCATGCGCAGATTCACTGTAAACTTATTCTCGTGAACACTGGCACTCCATAAAACAAACGCATCCACGCGGACGTTTTCCGAGAGTTTTCTCAAGTCCTGATTGCTCTGAGCACTTTCACTGATTAATAATCGACTGTCCTCAAAATTGACCCGCGTATTACGACATTCAATGCAATCTACGACTTCAAAGCGTCCAATGCCCATGAACTTACCGAGCAGTTTATTCTCAATCATTAAATGGACTTGTTTGGGGATTTTGCGGTGCAAGCGATCACCGTTATGATAAAAAGCAATTCGCTTAATCTCTTTATTGATGTCCATCAGCTCCTCGGGAATGAGAATACTGTCGTCGTCTAAAAGGCGAGAAAAGCCTGCATACTGGGTTGCAGGAATACCTAAGTCGGGTAAACCCGATGACACCACGCGAGTCTCTGAAAAAGATTTCGACGAAATTATGGCGCAAATAATAAAAATGACCGTCGAGATAATAACGGTTATTGAGGAAAATTTTTGCTGATCCTGAATCATCCTTGGCGTCGTCCATCATTGCCTTTCACTATAAAAATAAGCATAGCCGATGACACGTATTGCGCTAGCTGAGCATAGCGTTTTGCACTAAGGTTTTATGTACTCAGGCCGATATAGTCTAGGGACAGAAAAAGGAATGTGCATGACCGCTATGAGAGTCCTCGAAAAACCCTATTTCATTATTATTGTTTTAATCGCTCTACTACCGGTCAATTCTTATGGCGACGGGCAATGGATTACTGGTGTGATTGTTTCAGGGTTGGAGCAACGAATGGATGACGAAGAGGCCGCTTTCGAAATTATTGCCGCCAATAAAATACATAAGTGCAATGATAAAGGCAGCCAGACTTTTCGTTTTTATAGTGAATATGAGCAAGTACAAAATCGAAGGTTTGAATTAGCGCTGACCGCCTTTTTGCATAAAAAGCCAGTTTCGCTTTACGTCAATGGTTGTGAGAAGGGAACCATGTTGGTGGAAAGATTAATTATTAGGGACACTCTGGAGCGCCCCTAACACAGCGATGACAAAGCCCCTATTTTTTACTCATAAAGGCCGTCCGTGCGTGCCGCCATAATAAAGTCATTACGATGCAAGCCCTTAATATTATGACTCCACCAAGTCACGGTGGCTTTGCCATATTCCAATAGAATATCTGGATGATGATCCTCGGATTCTGCTAAGTTTCCGACCTTGTTAGTAAAGGCTAAGGCCTCCACAAAATTCTTAAATTTGTACTCCCGCTTAAGCTTGGATGCTCCCTCTTCCAGCACTGTTTGCCAGCTGGGGATATGCTTGAGTAAATCCGCTTGCTCGGTTTCGGTTACTTGGCGTGCGTTTTCTTTGGATCCATCGAACGCTTCGCTTGCTAAGGTCATACGACGTCTCCTGTATTAAGAATGTCCTTTCAGCATACTAGAAACGTTTCAAGATACAAATCTAAGCCTGAAAAACGAAAAAAGGGAGCTAGGCTCCCTTTATGTCGATTGATTCGATCAAGTTAAATGACGAATCTTAACCCAGTTCTTTGGCGTTGATCTTGGCGTACCACTCTTGTGGACCCGTTTTATGAACCGAGGTGCCATTCACATCCACAGCCACCGTTACTGGCATATCAACCACATCAAATTCATAGATGGCTTCCATACCCAAGTCTTCAAAACCTACGACTTTTGCATCGCGGATAGCTTGAGATACCAAGTATGCCGCGCCACCGACTGCCATTAGATATGAAGCTTCATTGTCTTTAATTGCGTCAATGGCGATTGGACCACGTTCAGCTTTACCAATCATGCCCATAAGGCCGGTTTCTTCGAGAATCGTACGGGTAAATTTATCCATACGAGTAGCAGTCGTTGGACCTGCTGGTCCCACCACTTCATCGCGCACAGGATCAACAGGGCCCACGTAGTAGATGAAGCGATTTTTAAGATCTACCGGCAGCTCTTCGCCTCTACTGATCATATCGACCATGCGCTTGTGCGCGGCATCACGGCCAGTTAGCATTTTACCGTTCAATAACAGGGTTTCGCCCGGCTTCCAAGCTTTCATGTCTTCGCGAGTGACGGTGTTGAGGTCAACACGACGCACGCTATCGCCCACTTCCCATGAGATTTCTGGCCAGTCTTCTAGCTTAGGTGGTTCTAGTTTTGCTGGACCAGATCCATCAAGTTCAAAATGAGCATGACGAGTGGCAGCGCAGTTCGGAATGATTGCAACTGGCTTGTTTGCTGCGTGTGTAGGGAAATCAGCTACTTTCACGTCAAGTACAGTGGTCAGACCACCTAAGCCTTGAGCGCCAATGCCGAGCTTGTTCACCTTCTCAAACAACTCTAAACGCAATTCTTCAGCGCGAGTTTGAGCACCACGCTCTTGCAGTTCTTTAATATTGATTGGTTCAAGTAACGCTTCTTTCGCAACCTGCATGGCCTTTTCAGCGGTACCACCGATACCTATGCCCAACATACCTGGCGGACACCAGCCTGCACCCATTTTAGGCACTTGCTCTAAAACCCAGTCCACGATGGAATCGGAAGGGTTTAACATGGCGAACTTAGATTTGGCTTCTGAACCACCGCCTTTCGCAGCAACATGCACATCAACAGTATTACCTGGAACAAGCTTAGTGTGGATAACCGCTGGCGTATTGTCTTTGGTATTCTGACGCTTGCCATCTGGATCAGCCAATACAGAGGCGCGTAGAACATTGTCTGGATGCGTATAGGCGCGACGAACACCTTCGTTGGCCATATCTTCAACGCCCATCGTCGCGTCTTCAAAGCGCACATCCATACCAATGGTCAAAAACACGGTTACAATACCGGTATCCTGACAAATAGGACGATGACCTTGGGCACACATACGGGAGTTGATTAGAATTTGTGCAATAGCGTCTTTCGCGCCTGGATTCTCTTCTTTGTTATACGCTTCTTCCATAGCTTGGATGAAGTCTAACGGATGGTAGTAGGAGATATACTGCAGAGCATCTGCCACACTCTGGATCAGATCTTCTTGCTTGATCACAGTCATAATGAGGGTCTCTCAATCACTCGCTTTAAAAAAGGTGCACGGATTGTAGCACGAAAACTAAGGGGAAACAGGCTTCCACTTTGATCTAAGGAAGTGTGATTTTAAAACGACTGCCTTTATTTTCCATAGATTGCACCTCGATTGTGCCGTTGTGAGCGGTGACTATGGTGTACGCAATAGCCAAGCCCAAACCGATTCCCTGCCCCACTTCCCGAGTAGTAAAGAAGGGTTCAAAAACCTTACTCATATCCGCCTCATCAATACCTGGACCATTGTCATCGATACAGATAATTAGCTTACCTTTTTCTCGTCCTATGATTATTCTCACTCGCCCGTTGGATTTGCTTGCAATGGCTTTAAACGCATTGTCTAAAACCTTGTTCAACGCAAGTTTGATTTGATCTTTTCTGCCTTTCATTGGCACATCATTGGCGTATTGCTTCATGACCTGTACGGATTTGGGATAAAGCGGAGACAAATCTGATACGATCCGATCGATAACGGCTGCAATATTAAATTCACTGACAGACTCCTTATCAATTTCGCTGAATACTTGCATGCCTGCCACAATATCTTTGACTCGAATCAAGGCTTGAGAGGCTTCATCAATCAAGTCCCCCATATCGTCAGAGATCGCATCGATGTTTTCTTCTTTATTGTGGGTTACTTGTTCTTGGTTTTCTGCGGAAATATGCGTTTTTTGTAATGCATTTATATGCTCCACCAGCTCAACCCCATACTCCTTTAACGTGGAAATATTTGCACTGACGATGGCCATTGGGTTATTAATTTCGTGAGCGACCCCCGCGGCCAAATTTCCAATAGCGGCAAGCTTTTCGGTCTCCAATAATTTATTTTTCGTTTTCACCAATGCCATTGAGGTTTTGTTAAATTGTCGCAACAATTGACCAAATTCATCATGGCGTTCTACTGCAGGATAGTTTTCTCGATTACCTATCGCTAGCTGTTTAAAAAGTCGACTCAATTGTTTAATAGGTGATACAAACGATCGTGTGAGACGTGACGATAGCAACAGGATCCCCATAGAAAAGGCGACCATTAGAATAAACATCAATAGTTTATATCGATCCAAGGGTTGCATAATAAATTTTTCTTCATACTGTAAGCTTAGCAAGCCATCAATACTTGGGATAACAGAGGAGGTTTTAAAATCAATAGACTCTATATTCTTTGGTTGGATATCCTCACGAAATATCATCTGATACCAAAATGATTCTTCTAGCTGCAAGTTTGTGACACTCAACTTGGCCGTTGAAGTGAACAACCCTTTTCTCAGCAATTGATTTTCAAGCTGCGAAAATGTCCGACTGACCATCAATGTACCTATATGGCGATTATCTGAAAAAACAGGTGCCGCATAATAGAATAGTTGTCGATCTTCATATTTATCCAAACCGCCAAACATAGAGTAACGAGACAGACCCATATTGCTTTTCTCATATACATAGGCTAACGGACTCGGCTCTGACCTCAATTTGGTATTATGATAATGCCCCTGTAACAAACTAAAAACCACATAGCCCGAATTACTTATTAAAAACACATCATAAAAACCATTGAGTTCGATGAGCTTTGTTATAGCAGGAATATACTTGTCTTCAGCTTTTTGATAGTCAGTTGAGTATATCCCTTTGTTTGCCAACACCTGTTCGAAGTCCAACAAAGCATCCGATATCATGGGCATATGCGTCATCGATACAATATTTTCTAATGCATTTTTATTAAAAATCTCAAATTGATAAACAGTATCTTTTGCATGTCGGGAAATCTCATTATGTACACCTTTTAAATAACTGTCCTCGAACATGAGAATTAAAGTAATACCAACCGCAAGCACAGGAAGCAAGCCAACAATCATCATATAAAACAGCAGGCGGGTTCCTACACGTTTAAATGCAATATCGGGAAACAAGCGATTAAATAGACTGCCAACGGCCATTTTTGTTTCTCCAATAGAGTCTCATTTGTAAATCCCAGTGTGTTGCTGGCCTTAGTTCTGGAAACACAATAGGTTCGACTGATTCTATTTTTTTCACCACGCTCACATTCTCACCATCGCGCATGATTAAATATTGGTTGTGCCACATGTGTTGATTCTGTATATGCATTGAATTACGCACAGCGTCGCGAGAAAATTGCTTTGCAGATAAATCATCAAGCGACCATCGAGGACGATCAATTTGTGAATCTAGAATCTCTTTCACAAATATCCATGAAGTTAACATCTGTGACTGCTGATTCTGTGGTGATGACGTTATAAAAAAATGTTGTGACTGGCTACTGGAATCCATTGGATCAAGACATGTATGAATACCTTTCTGTAGTGAATCATCAATCCATTTAAAAATTTTTTTGCCTATATCTGCACATGCCGTATTGATGTAGAGATCATTTGAGGTACTTTCGATGATGTCAGCTATTACATCTTCATTGTTTTTAGTCATGAGCAGCGCTCTACCCCACTGATAGTCAATCGCCTTCATATACTGCTTTAAGATGTAATGACTCATGTGTGAATCGATATTTTGCTCACCCAACAGATGTACTGACTCAAGCTTACGCCCCTTGATAAGAGGGAGTAGTAAGCCGAGTTTTTGAGAAAAAATCGGACCTAAATGCCACAAATTAGGATGCTGTACCAAGCCATGACTTCGCCCCAAAAATATAAAGGGGGTTATGGTGTCTTTTACCGCGTCTAATACCTGCATTTTGCAGGTTCCAGTAAAACAACCGAGTAATACTTTCTGCGAGCCTTGCAAGGTGGAAGTTGACTTTGACAGAGCCTCTGGATCGTTATCGACAATACTAAGTGTTAGATGCTTATGATCTTGAATATACTCAGTTAAGTGCTTTATGAAGGTATTATTCTCAACGGAGTAACCGCTCTCTTGGATATAAATTAGTTCAACTTGAGGCAGCGGTGAACGATTTATCCAAATCACGCCAGCAATGGCGATTATGAGAACAAATGCAGAAAAGAACTGAAACCAGCGCATAAAAACACCTAGTATTAGCTGTATAACTAATACTAGCTGTCTAAGCTGACAAAATTAGAAAATTCTAGGCTAAAAACGATAAGTAGTTAGAACGGAATCTGCTATGAAGGCTACCACCACCATTGCATGGTATTTTCATCTTCCTGAGCTTCTGCATCAAGATCAATGACACGGCTATCAAACACTTCTTCTAGCTCATCCTCTGATAGCGGCCCCTGCGACTTAATCACTCTCCCGCCCTCACTAAGCATGCGGGTTTGAGGCATTTCTTGGTGAGCCAAATCTTTACTCACGAGCATGAGAGGGCCATCGCCTAGAGGAATATCTTTGTCCAATTTTTGAAACGCTTCATCTGGGGGATCTATTTCGCTATAGCGCAAGAAATAGACCTTGTCCGCCTCCACGGCAAGATTAAGCTGTGCGATACGCTTTAAGTCAAACTCGAACGATTCTGTCGCAATGCCTTCTAGACCAAAAAGGGGGCGCCTCATTATAATTTCGTATTCACCCGGCTCTAGCTCAAACCACGTATAACCATTCGCTTTAATATTAAAAATACGCTCGTTGTCCATGTAAAACGTTGGTGCTTCGATCTCGTCCGCGGCCCATTCACTATTAGGTCGATAAACATATAGCAGCGCTTTGTTTTCGTAATCCCAACGGTTAGCCACCTGCTCATACTCTTTGCCAGAGGTAGACGATATATAGGCGCCAAAGTTATGGCCTATGGATTGATAAATTTGTAGGCAGCCAGTCAGCGTGACCAATACAAATATTGCGGTTAAGAACTTTATTATTTTTGTCATTGTAGTCTTGTTGCGCCAGATTAAACTGTTTCTGAGAACAGATTTTATTTCGCTGCGTATAATGACATAATTACAAAAAATAACAAAAGAAAACAGGCCGGAAACAATACCATGGAACGACCTAAAGTGACGTTAGGCAAGGTATTCGCAGTACTTGTTATCGCTATCATTGCGCTACCTTTTGCGCTCGCTGAAGACTATATTCCCATAGGAGAAGAGTACTATGGGAACGATATCGACGCAGCCATTCGCGAAGCCAAGCAAAATGACAGAACGGGTAATTATAATAAAAAGTATTGGTACAACCGCACTACATCAAAATCATTTGCTTTACCAAAACTACAGAGTGATGACCTAGAAAAAGCTCGTTTAGAGGGGGCATTAGGCGCAACTGCAGCTGGGAAACCTGACGATAAAAGTTTACCAGATGATGAAAATTCAACTCGATTAGCAGAAGAATTGCGCAGAATTACTGAAGAAGAAAGCAATAATCTAACTGACAATCAACCTGTGGACGCTGCTGACGTCTTAAGACAACGCTTTCAGACATATGATCAAATCCAATCTGAACTTCCTAGCGGTGCAATTATGTCAACAGAAGGCATTACTAATATCGGTACGGTGAACAGCACACCAAGACCGTAACGAATATAAAGCAGCAAAGCTAAAATACAAGCATTAAGCAGGATAAAGGTGCGAATATGAAATGGTTAATCGTCTTAGCAATGACCTTTTTAACAATGCATACAAGTGCTTCTGATCTCATAGATAATTATTATTCAAACGATATCAATACCGCTGTTAATACTGCTAGAGAGCGTCCCCACCATTACGATTACAGTACCACTTATCGCTATAAACGCACGACAGCGCAGAGTATTGAACTGAAAAAACTGAATCTCGATGAGTTAGATGAAACGCGTTTAAAAATGAGTGGAAACTTACCGGAGCAAAATACCGCAATTAACAATGAAAATAACACTATTGCACTGGAGAATGATCAACGAGTTGAGCCTCAGCAATCCTCTACTTCAGATATACCCAGCGCAATCTTACCGAAAGCCATCAATCCCATATACAGTGGGCAAACACTACAAGGACAGATGTCGACTCAAGGCATCCTTCAGGCTGGTTCGGTAACATCGACGCCCAGACCCTAAACATACAAGACTTATTATTAGGAAGTCTGGGATAAACTTTGCCTAGCTTTGCTTGTCCTTAATTCCCGCGATTTCTTTGCCAATAAAAATAGCTTGCTATCGCGTTGCCACTGCTGCTGAATCACAGAATGGCCCTGTAACGCTGACAGATATTCTTCCGAGAGTTTCATAAATTTCTCGTATAGGGCTGCAAGATTGATCAATTGATTCGCATCTAGACTTCCTTGAATTTTTACTTGATCAACCAGTGTATCTGGCGTCAATGAAAAATCCGCATTCGTTATATTGAGAGACTCAAGCTGGGCAGAAATATGCCAACAAAAAACCGCCAGCATGTATTGATCTTCAAGTAAGCGAAAGCGTTTACTGTAATCACTATGACCATCCCCCTCCAACTGGTAAGCATTTGCTTCAGTTAAGGTCAACTTGCCATGATCAAGTTCAGGGAGGATACCAGCAGGACGACTCTCGCTAATTTCGACTCCCTTCGTATCTTTCTTCAAGCTGTACGCTCTCAATCTTCCTTGTTCTTCAAGAAGGTGGGACCTAGCAATCACTATAAGCTGTCTTACATGTTGTCCATGAGTGACAAAGGTTTTTTCCCCACTTACAACAATTTGGCTTTGTGCATTGAGCACAGCTTGAGCTTGTAATTGCCGGGGGTGATTGCCCTGAGTTTCAGAAACACAAAATGCGGCCCACTGCTTCGGATTAAGCAAGGGGACCAAATGAACTATTGCGGCTTGATAAGCCAACGCAAACGCTTGGCTTGGCGATGCAGTACGCCTCGCCAAGTGTTCTAAAGTCTCTTGGGATTGATGATAATTTGACTCTAAAACTGCTTGCTCAAACACCGCCCAACTATCAAACATCGTCATAATCAAGGTGTCGCTTGCGTTGCAGAACCTGCTTTTTGTGACGCAGATAATGTCTTCAATTCAGACTCTAAAACATTGATTCGTTTGAGTAGTCGTAATCGCGTAGCATCCATAGCCTTAATTCCTTTTTCATGGCGTTCGAGTGTCGCTGCTAAGTCTGAAGGCAAAGACGCTATCGCTTTATCCACACCCTGCTGTAACGCCTTATTTTGTTCTTTAAGCTGACTCATTTGTCTATTGAGATCTTGTTTTAGCTGTGCAATATCGCTAACCAATGACTTCTCGGTCTTATCTACCTCTGCAGCAATGCGGCCAATGCGCTTGTCATGCTCGGTAATTTGCTTATTCTGAGCATCTAAGCGATCTGCATTTTTATTGATGTTTCGCTTGTTTCTTTTGTTGGACACATCCCAGAGTTTACGGATCTCATGATCTTGCTCTTTAATGATCACTTTGAGTGCGTCTACCGATAAGTTAGCTTGTTCATCAGTACTCACTAATCGCTTCTGCAAAGCAGCAATAGCTTGTAATTGTTTATCGCTTTGGCCTTGAAGTTTATAAAATTGCACCAATAAACCAATAGTTAAGGCCAAGGTGAACAACAAAATAGCCCATACGATCTTTGAGTTGCCACCAGAACTCCCATGAGCTCTAGGTTTTGCTTTGGGTCGTGTGCGTGATTCCACTTCATCTTGGCTGATTGAAATAGAAGCAAGTTGTTCGGGTTCTTGTTCTTTACTCATATTGGACCAATATTCTCGAAGTTTTTGCCCATTTTGGCAGGCTTTCGAGGATTGGCAAGTCATCTAATGTGATCTGGGAACCAGAAATCAACGAACTATATGCACTTGCTAGCAGGGTATAACCCTATTTTTTACATGAATAGAAAGCCTCAGCGTTGAGTGCTATCATTCATGAAACCTAGATAAAACCTTGGCTGAACTGCTAAATTTATCTTTTTTTGATGATTGAGAGTCAACACAATAACGGAGAGCCCATTATGGCATTCGAACTTCCAGCACTTCCTTATGCGAAAGACGCACTCGAGCCACATATTTCTACAGAGACACTAGAGTATCACCACGGTAAACACCACAATACTTACGTGACCAAGCTAAACGGTTTGATTCCTGGTACTGAGTTTGAAGGCAAATCTCTAGAAGATATCATCAAAACTTCTTCAGGTGGTGTATTCAACAACGCAGCACAAATTTGGAACCACACTTTCTATTGGAACAGCCTAAGCCCTAATGGTGGTGGTGAGCCAACAGGTGCAGTTGCAGACGCTATCAATAAAGAA
This sequence comes from Bermanella marisrubri, assembly GCF_012295615.1. Taxonomy (NCBI): domain Bacteria; kingdom Pseudomonadati; phylum Pseudomonadota; class Gammaproteobacteria; order Oceanospirillales; family Oceanospirillaceae; genus Bermanella; species Bermanella marisrubri. The sequence goes on along the minus strand of NZ_CP051183.1, from coordinate 950,348 downwards.
TTCGGTTCTTTTGATGCATTCAAAGAAAAATTTAACGACAAAGCGGTTAACAACTTTGGATCTAGCTGGACTTGGTTAGTTAAAAAAGCTGACGGCAGCCTAGACATCGTTAATACGTCTAACGCTGGCACCCCAATCACAGAAGAAGGCGTGACGCCTCTAATCACTGTGGACCTATGGGAACACGCTTATTACATCGACTACCGCAATCTACGCCCTGAATACCTAAAAGGTTTCTGGGCACTTGTTAACTGGGACTTCGCGAACGAGAACTTCGCCAAGTAATCCAGATAAGTTGCTGAAAACAGGCCCTAGGGCCTGTTTTTTTTTGTCTAAATTATTTTAAACTAGCGACTCTATTTTACAGAGTAAATGGTGTTTCATGCCCCGACTTATACTTGGCTCAAGCTCACCTTTTCGTCGAGAGCTATTAGAAAAACTGGATCTTAGCTTTGAATGCGATAGCCCAGACATTGACGAGACGCCACTGAAAAATGAAAAACCAGAAGACATGGTGGCGAGATTGGCAAAAGCAAAAGCCATGGCCATCGCAGAACGAAATCCCCAATCCATCATAATTGCTAGCGATCAATGCGCAACCTTAGACGGCGAAATCATTGGCAAGCCAGGTGATCATGAAAACGCAGTAGCTCAACTACAAAAAGCCAGTGGTCGCTGTGTTACTTTTTACACGAGCCTATGCGTCTACAACGGTCAAAATGAAGTAAGTGAGGAAATTGTAGAGCCTTTTTACGTTTACTTTCGCGAGCTAAACGACCAGCAAATCGAAAACTATTTGCAGAAAGAACAACCCTACAACTGCGCAGGCAGCTTTAAATCGGAAGGCTTAGGCATTAGCCTATTTGACCGTTTGGAAGGAAGCGACCCTAATACATTGATTGGTTTACCGCTCATACAGCTCATCCGCATGCTAGAGAAATTCCACATCAAGGTCATCTAAAGCGAAGCGGGTTGGAGTCGAACTGGAAGTGTATGGCATCCTCCTAGAATTTGGAGGATGCTCGGTAAGAACGATTGCTAGGGATTAATTAGCGTGCGAACAACTTGCGCAGCTTTTCATCGATACCGTCATCACCCATGATGGCTGACAAATCAATATCATAAATACCATCGTATTTACGTCGTAAAATCTTTTTATTGTCTGCTTTATCCAATACAACCGTTGGCTTTAGGAAAACAATCAAGTTTTGTTTCACACGGCTTTCACTGGTTGAGCGGAATAACCAACCGATGATTGGAATATCACCTAAGAAAGGCACTTTACTTTCACTTTCTTGAACGGCATCGCGAATCAAACCACCTAACATCACAATTTCACCGTTTTCAGCCAAAATTTGTGTCTGAATTGAACGCTTATTCGTTATCAAATCTGCTTGCCCCTCAACCGCTGTTGGAGCAACCGATTCCGTACTTTGCTCAACAGACAAACGAACAAACTTGCCGTCCTGAACATGTGGTGTAACTTTTAAAGTTGTACCGATATCTTCGCGCTTAATGGTAGTGAATGGGTTGGAATTTGATGTACTTGATGTGGACCCTGTCACGAACGGCACGTTTTGACCCACGATAATTTCTGCTTCGTGATTGTCCATGGTCATGATGCTAGGCGTGCTGAGCAAATTCGCATTACTAACAGACTCCAAGGCTTGTACTAGGAATGCAAATTCGGTGTCACCGTTTTGGCCAACCCCACCTAATGTTAATCCTGAGCTGATCGCAGGTTGACCTGTTGCAATACCCGTTATTAATTGCGAAATACTGGTGCCTGCATTAGCAAAATCGGTAGCGACTAATGGTGTTTCACCCGTTTCTTGGTCCAGTGCAGCAGTTTGCACACCTACACGATCATCTACCTGGCCAGTCACTTCAACAATCGCTGCTTCAATCAGCACTTGAGCTCGACGCACATCAAGCTCGGTAACAATTTCTTTGATTTCCGACATAACAGAAGGCTCCGCCCGAACAACCAGGGCATTCAATCCGGTATCCGCATGAATACTCACACTGCCTCCTGCTTGAGATTTACCTTTGTCGTCTTTTACATCACCCATTAGGTTTTTAAGTAACTCCGCCAACTCTTCAGAGTCCGCGTGCTGAAGACGAATCACTGATGCTTTACCAGAGAACTTTGAAGGACGATCCAAGGTCGCGATCAATTCCTTAACTCGCTCTCGTGCAGATTGTTCACCTTGGATGATCAATCGATTTGCTCGTTCATCAGCCACAACGCGAATGCGACCAGCTACACCACTGGCTTCACGGGCTTTGCCACCTTCACTTACTTTATCTGGGTCAAGGTTCGTTAAGATATCAACAATATCGCCAACCCAAGCTTCCTCTAGCTGAACCACTTCTAACTCGGAAACACCTGAACCGTCTAAACGCTGAATAATTTTTTCAAGACGGCGCACATTAGATGCATGATCCGTAACAATTAATGCATTTGCGCTTTTGACACCGGCCAAATGACCATATTTAGCCACCATAGGTCGTAAAATAGGAACCAAATCCAGTGCTGGCGTATCTTTAATTTGAATCACTTGCGTAATCATTTGCTCGCTTTGAGGAGCATTGACCGTGGTGGGCATACCACCTTCTTGTTTCGTATCGTTTTGCTGAACTATTTTGATGATGTGACCAGCAGGAATGGCAGAAAAACCGTGCACAGCCAGCACAGACTGGAACATTTCATAAACTTCGTTTTGTGTCATGGGCGTATCAGAAACAATGGTCACCTTGCCCTTTACGCGAGGATCGATCACAAAACTATAACCCGTGATATTAGCGACCTGAGTGATAAACGCTTTGATATCTGCGTCCTTTAAGTTCACTTTCCAAGTTTCATCATCTGCAGCCAACGCCTGAAACGGCATGGATAGCAACAACAGCGCTATCGCCAAATAGGTTCTTATTTTCATATCCATTTTCTTACCACATTGAAAACTGTGCATTAAAACCGGTGAGGGATCGTCAGACGACGACTGCCTCGCTCTATTACAATGGTGGCCTGTCCAGAGGCATACACCTGATCAATGATCTCACGATCCTGTTCTGGATCCCCCAATTGATGACCATTGATCGAAATTAACTTATCACCCGGCTTCATACCGATACTCATCAGCATCGTGGCCGACGGGGTCAATACATAGCCATCGCCGGTGGCTGTAACACCTAGGTTTTTCATCGCCGACTCAGGGTTAGCGAGCTGCTCTTTGGCAAAATCAACAAATTGATCCGGCGTGCGAATTTTCCTCAATTCTTGTTTAAATTCACGTCGATCTAATGGTTCCTTGCTCGCGGAGACGCTGGGCGCTTTGCGTTGGGAAGAAATGCCTTTCAACAAGGCTTGGCTTTCTTCAAATGTCAACGTCTCAAGCTTTCCGCTATTGTCCAAGATCACTCTGTCTTCATATACCTGTGACAAACGCGTTCGCCCTTGAACACGATCACCGACTAGGAAAAACTCACCTTCACGCCCTTGTTCACTGATAATTGCACTAGATTCTTCTGGCGTTTTTGCAACAAATACACCCATCAAAACTAACCGCAGTCGAGTCTTAGGCGCATCGATTTTTTCTTGTACGTCTGTTTGCGCATCGGCTTCACCCATTAGATGCCAAGATGCCATATCATAGCGTTGCGAACTCGTTTGCACTTTGTCGCCATCCAAATTTGGCGGAGGCAAAACCAGCGTTGGCTGCTCAATAACCAACCAAGTCATGACCGCCAGCTGATAAGCTAGAACCAAACTCAGCACATATTTAGCCAAGGTTAACGTCGGCGCAACTGCTTTGTGGTTAAGCCAATTCATATCGATCATGGCAGCACCTTCTCGGACACTTCAAAAATGACATCATCAGGTGTCACTTTACCGCCGGGCCAAGGCTCATTTATTAAATCAAGCATGCGTTTATAAATGGATACACCGCCCCACCCATCTGTATTGAGATAAGCTTGCGCTACACCGTTACCTTCTGTGGTATTCAAATCCACCAAAAGCTTACCTTGCTGTTCTGATAGTTGAGCAACCAACATTGGCATGGTCGTGCGCTTGATTTGACGACCTTTGGGGTAACTCACTTCACCACCCAACCACACAATATTGCCAGTTACGTTGTAAGCAGTTTTGTCCTTAAAGTCATAATCCAATGACTGGATATTAAGTTCTACATCACCTTGCATGGTGCGTCTCGTACGCTTAATTGCCTGGTTTATTAGGGTTTCGTTAATTACACCAGTTAAACCATCAATGCTCACATAACGACTCAGGGCATTGGCCCTTAGGCTTGCATCGACATTTAAGAAATTACCCTTAGCCTGAATATCCGCTGCGATACTACCTGTGAATAAAGGCAATATATCCAAGTCCCATCGGGCTTGCAGTTGACCGGTATAGGGATGCTTAAGCGTTACCGCACCCTGCCACAGCGTGCCTTCAACCGCTATTATTTCCACAGGCAAGCCCTTGGGCTCTAGTAGCTTGTAGACAAAACTAATCGGGAGTAGTGCAACCAAAAACAGCAAATAGGCGAGAATGGATACAGCAATGAGTTTCTTGTTATTCGGGGCCTTGGCCACAGACGACAAACCTTATTCTTATTAAATCATAGTAATTGCGAGCTATTGTAAAGCAGCGAAGCGCTAGTGTAACCCGCCTCTGTGACAAAAAAGTGAAACAAAATCGTCAAATTTGAGAAATAAAAAAAACCCGATCACAAAAAGCGACCGGGTTTTTTCGTTTTCTCGCTATTTAACCGATGCAACGGTCAAATAATGAACGGCTTACATCATGCCTGGCATGCCGCCCATTCCGCCCATGCCACCCATATCAGGCGCACCGCCGTTTTCTTCTGGAATATCAGCCACCATAGCTTCAGTTGTGATCATTAAACCACCCACAGATGCGGCCGCTTGAAGAGATGAGCGGGTTACTTTAGTTGGGTCAATGATACCTAATTCGATCATATCGCCATATTCGCCAGTTGACGCATTGTAACCAAAGCTACCCTCGCCAGATTTTACCTTGTCTACAACAACAGAAGCCTCATCACCAGCGTTGTAGGCGATTTGACGAATCGGTGCTTCCATAGCACGTAGAGCAAGCGCGATACCCACGTTTTGATCTTCGTTGTCACCAGTGACCGTTACGTTAGAGATGGCGCGAATAAGAGCGACACCACCACCAGCAACAACGCCTTCTTCAACGGCTGCACGAGTGGCTTGCAGTGCATCTTCTACACGGTCTTTCTTCTCTTTCATTTCGATTTCAGAGCCTGCACCGACCTTGATCACGGCTACACCGCCAGCTAGTTTCGCTAAACGCTCTTGTAACTTCTCTTTGTCGTAATCAGATGTTGTGGTTTCGATCTCAGAGCGGATTTGTTCGCAACGAGCTGTCACATCAGCATCCGAACCGGCACCACCCACCATAACTGTGTTCTCTTTGTCGATAACGACTTTCTTGGCTGTACCTAGATCTTCTAGAGACGTGGTTTCTAGGCTCATGCCCACTTCTTCAGAAATCACTTTACCGCCAGTCAAAGTCGCGATGTCTTGCAACATAGCTTTGCGACGATCACCAAAACCAGGCGCTTTTACAGCGGCTACTTTAAACGTACCGCGCATGGTGTTCACAACAAGTGTTGCTAGCGCTTGGCCTTCAACGTCTTCCGCAACGATTAATAGTGGACGACCAGACTTGGCAACATTCTCTAGTAGAGGAATGATTTCTTGTAGGTTGTCGATTTTCTTGTCAGCAAGAAGAATTAACGGGTTCTCTAGCTCAACATTCATCTTCTCTTGATTATTGATGAAGTAAGGAGATAGGTAACCGCGATCAAACTGCATACCTTCAACCACTTCTAGCTCATCTGCTAGACCTTGGCCTTCTTCAACCGTGATCACACCTTCTTTACCGACTTTCTCCATCGCTTGAGCAATCAGATCGCCCACAGTTTTGTCAGAGTTGGCAGAGATGGTACCAACCTGAGCAATGTTTTTGCTATCTGTGCAAGGGCGAGATAGTTTTGCTAGCTCTTCAACCACAGCCGCAGTCGCTTTATCGATACCACGCTTAAGGTCCATTGGGTTCATGCCAGCGGCAACGCTTTTTAGGCCTTCATTAATAATTGCTTGGGCAAGTACTGTTGCAGTAGTCGTACCGTCACCGGCTTTATCATTGGCTTGAGACGCCACTTCCTTAACCATCTGTGCGCCCATGTTTTCGAACTTGTCTTCTAGCTCGATTTCTTTGGCTACTGAAACACCGTCTTTAGTAATGGTCGGTGCGCCAAAAGATTTATCCAGCACAACATTGCGACCTTTGGGGCCTAACGTTACTTTAACCGCATCTGCTAAAACGTTAACACCTTTTAGCATTTTAGAACGGGCGCTATCACCAAACTTTACATCTTTTGCCATGATTCTTGTTCCTCTATTTACTGTTCAACACTATAAAATTTGAAAGCAGGCTTATTCGATGATGCCTAATACATCGCTTTCATTCATGATCAATAGCTCTTCACCGTCTATCTTGACGGTATTGGCTCCATATTGACCAAATAATACAGTGTCGCCTTCTTTCACTGCTAATGGCTGAACTTCACCGTTTTGAAGAATGCGACCGCTACCTACAGCAACAACTTCACCTTGATTTGGTTTTTCAGCTGCTGCGCCAGGAAGCACGATACCACCAGCGGTTTTGGTTTCTTCTTCTTTGCGACGAACCACAATACGATCGTGTAACGGACGAATTTTCATTTACGTATCTCCATACGAATTGTTTGTATTGTCAGGGTTAAAAAGCGACTGCTTCGAACTAAAATCATCGGTTTCATTGTTAGATTTAATCCGATGCAACCACCAAAAATTTTGGATGCTTTGAGAATGGGGTCGAGATATCAGATTTCAACACCCATTAGCAAAAAAATTTAATCTTTGCGTTCGTACTCACCTTCGATAATGCGACCAGAGTCATTAGCGCGAGTTGAACCCGGCTCACCTCGGTAAACCTGTATCTTGGGTGCTAACACACCACGACTAATGGAAGCTGCTAAAGGACCACGAATAAATGGCATAACACCTAAAAATCCCAAAGTGTCAGTGACGAAACCAGGAATCAGCAAAAACACACCACTGACCAGCAAAATCACACCTTCAATCATATGCTGTGCAGGCAGCTCACCCATGGCCATATGCTCTCTAGCGCTGTTAAGCGTGCGTATCCCCTGTAGTTGTACCAAGGCTATGCCGATCACCGCAGTAGCGATGGTTAACAATACTGTCCACAGCGCACCTACTTTGTCTCCAACTTGGACAAAAACGGCTATTTCAATTAACGGCAGCAATATCAGGGGCAATAAAAAACGCATGATTCCTCACTTTTTTCTGTTTACATGTTAATGGTGGTGTCTTTTTTGCTTTTCAAGAGAAAACACTAAAAAATTGACACAGGTGATACATGGGCGAATTAGTTGAACTTCTCGATAGCAGTATCAAAATCACTCTGGGGGCCATTATTGCTGGGCTAACTGCATACTGGATGTCAGGGAGTCGAGTTAAGCAACACCTTAATCAGCAGAAAATTCAGCATCAGCGTGACCTAATCGAAGGCATCGCACAACAATCAGAGCAAGTTCATCACGTGTTCATGAAATACTTTGAACTCATCATTGAATACATGAACGCCACGCGCAACGGCTATGACTGGCCGCAAAGCCGCCGAAGCGAGCTGTATTTAGTATTGGATGAAATGGTTCACAGCTTTAATGAACTGACTGCTGCAGAATCCAAGTTATTGTTACTGAATGAGAAAATGCTTTACAAGACGCTACGTAAATTTCGTAACAAGGTGGTTTTTTTCCGACGCCACTTCTATATCGACAAAAAGGATCTAAGCGAGCAAGAAGCGCAAGACATCAAGCGCGAAATCAGCAAACTACGTGAACAGTTTTTTGCTGAGCTCAGTGCCTGTTACGCAAAGGTATAAGCTTGCCAGAGTATGTCCAACACCTGTTAAGAAAATTGTAAGACCTGTTGTTTCCTTCGTGTGTAGACCCTTCGCCCCAGCTGTTTCGGGGCACCTTTTCTTTCTTGAGTAAACCATAGCATTGCCAAAATCTATATAATCGCTAGAGTACATCGGTAATTTGACTGACTTTGGAAGGCAACTCATGGATCTTTCCCAATCTGTAATCGCCATTACAGGTGCCGCGCAAGGCCTTGGACTGGCAATGGCGCAATATCTAGCCGATAAACATGCAAAACTCGCACTGATTGATCTAAACCCAGAAAAACTCGCCGAAGCAAAACAAACTTGCTTGCACGCGGGCAGTCCACAAGTAGAAACCTACGAAATTAATGTAGCTGACGAAAAGCAGGTTGAAGACCTATTTGCAGATATCCCAAAAACCCTCGGCGGCCTCAATGGTTTGATCAATAACGCTGGAATCTTGCGTGATGGCCTGTTGATACGTCAAAAAGATGGGGAGATTCAGAAACTCTCGCTCTCCCATTGGCAAAGTGTGATTGACGTTAATCTCACTGGGGTCTTTTTATGCGGCCGCGAATGCGCCTATCAAATGATCAATCACCAACAGCAAGGTTGTATTATTAACATCTCCAGTATTAGCCGATCTGGCAACATGGGACAAAGCAATTACAGTGCAGCCAAGGCTGGGGTCGCATCCCTCGCAACCGTTTGGAGTAAAGAATTGGCCCCTCATGGTATACGATGCAATGCTATCGCCCCAGGCTTCATTGAATCTGACATGACCGCCAGCATTCGTCCTGAAATTATCGAAAAGATGAAAAAAGGCATCCCCATGGGCCGCATGGGCCAAGCGCAAGAAATCGCACACACTGTAGCATTCCTGCTAGAAAACGATTATATGAGTGGTCGGATTGTCGAGGTTGACGGTGGTTTACGCCTCTAAACCACCGGTATTGCTCAATAGTTCCCCACTCGACCAAAGTCGCGCTATTTTTTTGTGGCTCCTGATAGATTTGAACTACTCTAATTAAAGACAGGTACAAATCTAGCAAGGGGTCGCTCTATGGCGCTCAATTTACAGAACAAGCTTTTGGGTATCATCAGTGCCGGAATCATTGCCGTTGGACTGATTAGTGGTACGAGTTTCTTGTCACTGTCGGGAGACGTTCAAGAATTTGAAGAAGTACTGGGTAAAGATGTAAAAGCAGCCCTCGCCGCAGACCGGATGAGCATTGAATTCAAAATTCAGGTTCAAGAATGGAAAAATGTTCTCTTGCGCGGACACGACCCCGATCAACGTGAAAAGTATTGGGGACGCTTTAACAAGCAGCATGATAAAGTACAGGCGCTTGGCCAAAACATTATTGATTATACTGCTCAGCCGGAAGTAGAAACTCTGACCAAAGAGTTTCTCGCTGAGCACAATGCTTTAAAACCTAAGTATCAAAAAGGTTTAGACACCTTCATGGCATCAGGTTTTGACCACAAAGCAGGTGATAAAGCCGTATCTGGTATCGATAGGGCTCCCATTAAACTATCCGTACAAATAACCGATACCGCCTTTGCGCAGGCTGAAGAGCATAGTAACTCAACCGTCAACTCAGCCAATTCCACTGTCACTGCTGGATTAACCATCATACTGGTGGCTGTGGTTGTAATTTTAACTCTGGCTATTATGTTTATTAAGCGATCGCTTATCACACCCATTCAAACCGCTCATAAATATCTAATGGATCTTGCTGCAGGTCACCTAGATTTCGATATTAAGACGCATAGAAGCACTGACGAAATTGGTCAAATGTACTCAGCCTTGAAGCAGCTGCAAGGCAACCTCTTAGACGGCACTAATGCCATCAACAGTAGTATTCAGCAGCTCAGCGAAAATGCACAAGAATTGCATCGGATCGCTACTGCTATCGAAAGAGGTACAGACGGCCAATACAAGCGCACTGACCAGATGGCCACTGCGATTACAGAAATGTCAGCCGCAGCCAGTGAGGTGGCTCGACACGCGCAAGAAGCGGCCAGTGCTGCTCAGGATGTGGATAATATTGCTCAATCTGGCGTAAGCATCATGCGTAATGCCATTTCAGCAATTAACAGCACCAGCGAGCAGATAGCCAACACTGCCGAAGTTGTGCGAAACCTTGAGCAAGATACCAAGAGCGTAGGGACAGTCTTAGACGTTATTAAAGGTATCGCAGAACAAACCAATTTACTTGCCCTTAATGCGGCCATTGAGGCTGCGCGAGCCGGTGAACAAGGTCGAGGATTCGCCGTGGTTGCTGATGAAGTCCGTACCTTGGCCCAGCGCACACAAGAAAGCACTGCCGAAATCCATACGATCATCGAGAATGTGCAGAATGGCGCGCTCAACGCAGTAAACGCCATTGAATCTGGTCAACAAAGAACCGAAAGCAGTGTTGAACAAGTAAACCAAGCGGGAACGACCATCGAGAATATATCGACTGCCGTACAAAGTATTCTCGGTACCAATGAGCAAATTGCTCAAGCCGCACAAGAACAAAGCAGCGTGTCTGATGAAATCTCGCAAAATGTGAACGACATTACGCAGATCGCCAGCGAAAGTTCTGAAAATGCGAAACACACTTTACAACTCAGCGAGACACTCACAAAAATGTCCAGCACACTAAAGCAACAGATGAAAAAGCTTAAAGCTTCATAATATTAATCTGTTACTATAGCGTCATGGACTTTCATGACGCTATATACTTGCAACTCGCCCATATTCCCTATGGCCATGTCACTAGTTATGGTTCATTGGCAAAAAAAGCAGGATTCCCAAATCATTCTCGCCATGTTGGCAACTTATTAAAGAAACTACCCCAGGACAGTATTCTGCCTTGGTATCGTGTAGTTAACAGTCAACGTAAAATCAGTTTTGCAGAAAACAGCCCCGCCTACAAAAGACAAAAAGAAAAACTGGAGGCTGAGGGTATTACTTTTCTGAGGGGGCGAATCCTTCCTGAGTTTTTTGTTGATTAGAAGAATCAGACTCAGAATGTTCGATGTCCACACCGAGATGTCGACTCACTAAGACAACTAAAATCATAATCGGTACACCGATGGAAGCTGCGAATGTAAAAAATCCGGTATAGCCAATACTCTCCACAATGCCACCTGAATATCCAGCCAAGGCTTTAGGTAAAAGAGTCATAAGCGAAGAAAAGATGGCATACTGCATCGCAGTAAATTTGATATTCACCAAACTCGACAAGAAAGCAACAAAGGCTGCACTGGCCAATCCTGCCACTAAGTTATCTGCCGCTACAATACTATACAGCGCATACAAGTTGTGATCGGTATAAAGCAATATAATAAAAGCTAGGTTGGTTATGACGACCAATGCGGCACCGATAAATAGCATTCGCATGACACCCAAGCGCATCGCTAAAATACCACCGATGAAGCCACCAAATATGGTCATAATTAAGCCAAATAGTTTAACCGCATCGGCTATTTCATTTTTACTGTACCCTAAGTCTTGGTAGAAAATATTGCTGACCACGCCTAGCACGATATCACTAATCCGATACAAACCAATTAACGCCAATAAAAGCCAAGCAGTTTTCAATCCATAATCTTGGAAAAACTGCTTTATAGGTGCCACGTAACTATTAACAAACATTTCTTCGTTAACAATTCTCATGACAATACATATCTTGCCTATTCCTACGGCAATCGCGAGGCCAATACACAAGCGAATCAACTCAACTAATAACCCCGATAATGCTTGGTTACCAAAAAGACCAGTAAAATATGCCTTACTTTCGGTGGCAGCATCGCTGCTGATAACGAAAATTGTGACAAAGCCAGTAACACATAAAACAAACGCAAGCAGCAAGCCACTATAGTGCTTGGGTGCATGTTCAAACTGAGACTCACGCTTAATCGGTTCTGTTATTAAGAAAGTGGCGAGAATTCCGACTAATACAAAAGCGGACATGATGTGATAAGACCATTGCCAAGCCTGATAATTATATAAGTCCTTGGTCGTGCCAAAGTAACTAGCCAAATAGAGTGCACCCGCCCCTGATACAATCATGCCAATACGATAACCAGCAATATAGCTAGCACTGACTAAACCTTGCATATCGGCATCTACTGCCTCTATTCGATAGGCATCTATGGAAATGTCTTGGGTCGCCGCCGAGAAACCTAACAATACTGCACCCATGGCCATGTAAAACAATTCAGCTTCGATTATGGGGTTTGATGTGGCCATGAGAGTGATGGCTCCAGCGATACCTAGCTGTGATAGCAATAGCCAAGAACGTCTTAACCCCAACCATCGAGTAAGTCCTGGAATAGGCAAGCAATCCACCAGCGGTGCCCAAACGAATTTAAAGCTGTAACCAAGAGCGGCCCAACTAAAGTAAGTAACCGCTGACTTATCAATTCCGGCTTCACGTAGCCAGAGTGACAAAGATGAAAAAATGAGCAGTAGGGGCAAGCCAGCTGAAAAGCCTAGCAATGACATATAAAAAACTTGGCGCTGAAACACAGCCGCCAAGCTCTCTTTCCAACCATGTTCAGTCTGTATGGCTTTCAGCATTGCGCGCATGGAATCAGTCTTTGAAGTTTTTGAATTCTAGCGGTAACAAAATCTCATCGCTGCTTTTCCAAAGCTGCATGACTTCTTGCAAATCGTCGCGTTTTTTACCTGTTACTCGAATACTGTCACCTTGAATGGCTGCCTGCACTTTCATTTTGGCCTCTTTGACCATTTTCACCATCTTTTTGCCAAGCTCTTTATCAATGCCTTCTTTCATAGTGGCTGGCATTTTTACTTGCTTGCCAGCTCCCCTCAAATCGCCATATTCAAGACAGGTAATTTTGATACCACGTTTAATTAAGCAAGTTTCAAGCATGGGCTTCATTTGTTCTATTTGAAACTCTTCGTTTGCAGTGAGGGTAATCACCCCTTCTTTTAATTCAAAAGACGCATGAACGCCTTTAAAGTCATAGCGGCGCTCTAACTCTCGGTTGGCTTGATCCACGGCATTTTGGGCTTCGTGCTTATCCACTTCAGATACCACATCAAATGATGGCATGGTGATTCCTCTTATCTAAAGGTCATATCAAAGAATAAATCGAATTCTACCAGCATAAAAGCAAACTATCTGCCCATAATGCAGCGTCAAAACTGGCAAAGCGAAAGCGATTGTCTATGTTTAATGCATGAACGATAAAATTAGCCTTGATTTGGCGAATCATTACTACTTACTGCAATTACCCGGCACTCAAGGACAGTTGCTGTTTCCGTCTGTATTCGCCTACGACGTTTTTCTACATCAGCTACAAAATATTGAAGGCGTTCACATTCATGCCTACGCCCTGTTTCCTGATTCTGCCACCATACTTGTCCATTGCGACTCTGCACCCTCGTTGTGGATCGACCGATTCATGTTGAATTACAATAACTGGTATCAAGAAGTCACTGGATACAGTGGTTTCGTCTTTGACGATCAACATCAAACGCATCAGTTGGTTCAGCCTCGGTTACTGCCACGGCTGGTTAAATATGTGCACCACATTCCTGTAAAGCAAAAATATTGCACCGCGCCACAGCAATACATTTATAGTTCGTTTCATGACTATATGTCAGTGCGAATCACTGGAGTCGAAATCGATACGGTGCTATCTACTATATCGCCGCACTTCGGACAAAGAGTGCGCCGATTCTTCGATTACATGACCGACACCACCCGCGATATTGATGCCATCAAGACCCATGATTACTACCACGCTTACGCAGACCAAGCCTATCTAGCCAAAGCACTGTCTCAATATCAATCGAGGGCACATATTGAATACGACGATACTCATTGGCATCCGATTTGGAATCAATGCTTACAACAATTAAGCCGCCTACTCGATCTCTCCGAGGACTACTTAACTGGGCGCAGTCGTCATCACCACTTTGTAGATGCTCATTTCCTAATGGCATGGTGTTTCATCAATTGTTTTGAGGGCCCCGTTTATTATGCCGCTAAACAACTTGATTACGACGAAACCAGTATCCGTTTGAATATAAAAGGTATAGAACTGCATCATCGCGCTCAATTTCTGAAAAACATCAAACATAAGCTAGCTCCAACGCACGCTGCTTAATTTCTCGCTTTTAGTAACGTGCGAGATTACTGCAGTCGAAGGTAAAATCCGTTAATATTTGATGTCATCAAGCTTTAGCCGTTTTTGATTCATGCTGAACATTCATATTTTAGGTACCGGCGCTATTGGCAGTCTTTGGGGCAGTTATTTCGCCACTGACACTAACGACCAAAACTACTCGCTAACGTTTATCAGCCGTTCTATTCAAGAAAATCAGTATCGCTATCATTTAGCGCCCGAAGATCGATGGATCCAAGGTCGCTGCATCAATGCTCAACGTCAAAGCAAAGCCGAATCTATTCGTTATCTCATCGTCACTTGCAAGGCATATGATGCATTGCAAGCCATGGAACAAATACAAGATCTGTTGATGGAACCTTGTCATATTGTATTATTGCAAAACGGCATGGGCTCTCAGCAAGCAATTACGAAGGCTTATCCTCAACATGCCATATACGCCTGTAGCTCTACCGAGGGTGCATATAAATCAGATGTGCATCATCTGATACACGCAGGAAAAGGTCAGAACTTATTGGGCCCTATGAACACAATCGCCAAGCAAATCGGTCAGCCTACTTGGATTCCAGATAACACGTACCAATATACACACGACATCAATACCGCTCTGTGGCGCAAGCTGATTATCAACTGTGCAATCAACCCACTCACCGCGCTATACCAATGTCGTAATGGGCAATTAATTGAGCACGAGCCTTACCATCAACACCTCAAGCGTATTTGCGCTGAACTACAGCCACTGATCTCGCATCAGCAATTGGATATTGACGATGCTTATGATTTAGCACGGCATGTATGTGAGATTACAGCTCAAAATCAGAGCTCGATGCTACAAGATAAACTCAATAATAAGCGTTCGGAATTGGCCTATATCACAGGGTTCGCCATACGATCTCTAGAAGAATCGGGGCTAACCAATGAAGAAAATAACAGACTCTATCACGCATTAAAGCAGCAAAGCCTAAAAGACTAGCCAGCATCAGTGCATTGCTTGATACTTAACCGATGTGTACTCTTTAGACTTATACAAGAATAAAACACTTCAGACATGCGCCAATTTTTCCGCCAAATCAATGTTCGACAAAAAGCACTCGTGTTGCTCAGTATTTCCATGGTGAGTGTTTTTGCTATGAATCTCACGAGCAATTTATGGCTAGCGAACAAAAACCCCATGCACGAAAACCTAGCTGGACTCACTCCTTTGCTTTACACACCCAATACGCAAAGCCTATCCCCAGAAGAATGGTTAGTGTATTTGAATAAAAAACAGAATAACTTTGATATAAAAGGCGTGGCTGTTTACGACTATCAAGGTCGACTCGATGCCTCATCAGCTGGAGATTTCCCTTCAAGCTTGGGGGATCTTGACCCCGCTACCCTCGGCTCATCTAGGGCATTAATTCCAGGGGTTGGCTTTACTTTAATGGTAGACCTTAAAGCACACACTTTAAAAATCTTCGCGTTCGAAATCATGGTGATAAGTGCGTTGCTGCTCATCGGCGGCATTATCATGATTTACGTAATATTATATTTTATCAACCGACTGATTACCCGCCCTATCCTATCATTGACCGATACCACCAATGAGATCGCATTGGAACAAAACTATAGTTTGCGTGCCAGGCGTTTTTATCCTGACGAAGTTGGTACATTGGCAGAAAATTTTAACTTTATGCTCAATCGTATCCAACAAGATGACTATATGATGCGACAGGAAAAAGAAAAAGCCGAGCAGTCTCGCTTAAGGGCTATCGAGCTATCAAAAAAAATGCACGATACTAATGAACGCTTGGCTTTTGAAGTAAAAGTCAGAGCAAGAGTTGAGCATAAACTGACTGACTTTCAGCATTATCTAAATAACATAATCGACTCCATGCCTAGTGCTATCATTGCCATCGACCAAGACTTACAAGTCAGCCAGTGGAATAAAGGCGCAACAGAACTTACCAAAGTACCAAGGGATAATGCAATCTATCAGCCTCTAGAGGAGTCTTGTGGTTTTCTATTTCCTTATCTGCAAAAAATTACTGACTCATTAGAAAAACAAAGTATCAATAAGATCGAACGTGTTGCTTATTCAATCGGAGACGATGAACAATTCCTAGATATCACGATTTACCCCTTGCTAGATACAACACGATCAGGTGCGGTTATCCGGATCGATGACGTTACGGAACGTACCCAGATGGAAAATATGATGGTCCAATCGGAAAAGATGATGTCGTTAGGTGGTCTGGCTGCAGGAATGGCGCATGAAATAAATAACCCCTTAGGCGCCATAGTGCAAACAGTCCAAAATATTAAACGTCGCCTTAACCCAGCCATCAGTCGCAATCAAGAAGTGGCGAACGAGTTGGAGCTTGAATTGGATCAGGTTGTGTCTTATATCCAAGCTCGAGAAATATTTGATTTTCTTGAGAACATCTACAGTGCCGGTGAACGCGCGGCCACTATCGTCAGCAATATGCTGCAGTTCAGTCGCCAATCATCCAAGAGTCTGCAAGCTCAGGATATTCATAGCATATTGAATCGCTCAATTAGCATAGCCCGCAATGAATATCGATTAAGTGAGGGATATGATTTTCAGTCCATTAATTTAAAGCAAAATTATGATTTAACATTGCCGACAGTGCCCTGCATTTCTTCCGAATTAGAACAAGTAATTTTGAATCTATTAAAAAATGCTGCGCAAGCACTACAGGAGTACAGTAAACAACAACCAGACTCATGGCAGGGTGAGATTACACTCTCTACTTGGAGAGATGATGACAGCGCTTACATTTCAGTAGAAGACAACGGTCCTGGTATGGATGACGATACCTGTAAACATATTTTTGAGCCCTTCTTCACAACGAAAGAAGTGGGTATGGGGACAGGACTTGGTTTATCAGTGTCGTTCTTCATTATAACCACCCACCACAAAGGCCAGATGCACGTACAAAGTAGTATTGGCAAAGGCACTAAATTTAGCTTACAGCTCCCTATAAAACCTCCTATCTTGACCGTAGAATCATAGTTTCGTACTATGTCGCCAGTTTTAGGTGCTCAGAATTATCGTCTTTATTCTGAGTTAAACGGGAAACTGGTGCGACGATTCGATCTGACTCGCCTCTTCTATTCCAGTGCTGCCCCCGCAACGGTAAGCAACCTATCATCAACATCCCGCCACTGAGCGAATCGCTTGGGAAGGCGTTGATGAGAATGTAAACGAATTAACGTACATTCAGGTTGTAAGCCCGGATACCGGCCTAATCATGTTTTAGCTTAAGTTGCGGTGGGCGACTAAGTGACAGTACAGTGATACAACTCGTTTTTATTGGCTGACACTTTATGACGCCTAACCTTGGTAGGTTAGTGTGCTATTCCCGTTCAAATTGATTACAAATATCTTAACAGCAAGACTGTGCTTTCTATCCACAGTGAGTATCAGTGTAATTATTACTCACAACAACGCACTCGGCGCCGAAACTAAGCTATCACCTATTTACTCAACAGCTGAAACACACCTAACACAGCCTCCTGGACTAATTGTTGTTGATTTAAGCAACGAGAAAAGATTTTCACTTTTGTCCGATGCTTTAAAAAGTGTGAACAGTTTACAGGTTTTAGATTCAGGTGTGCCCGGCGATCCAGTTCTAGTGAGCATACAAGGAGCTTCAAGTCAGCAGACCCGCTTACTTATCAATGGCATCCCAACTAACTCATCTCAATGGGGCACCTACGATGTTAACAAGCTACCCATTGATTTTATAGAACGTATAGAAATTCACACATCGAGTCATAGTCAAGGTATCAACCAAGGTATTGGCGGCACTATTAATATTATTACAAAGAAAACCACCCCCTCTTCGTTAAACATTGGGGTCGGTAGCTATGGCAAGCAACGTTTCGGCATGCATTACGCAATAGGTAAAAACCAACGACTATCAATTAGTCATCAGAAGTTTGCTAACGATTACCGCTTACCAATCGCCAGTCCTGCTGATAATCCCCAAGCGCAAAATCAAAAACAATCACTCAAAAATGCTGAGTTTTCCATAACATCTGCGCAATACCATTATGTTCATAGCCTCGCCAACGTTGAGCTTAACGCTGCACATTCTGAAAAAGGTGTACCAGATTATTTCCGAAACACGCCTTTAAATTCAGCGAGCCTTGAAAAAAAATCCTATGGAATACTCATTACTTCGAATCAAAAATCATTTTTCAATTTGCCAAAAATCTCCCAAAATTTTCATCTATCCATCAAACAAGAAAGAGAGAACTTCAAGGATATTGAAGGAACCATAGGTCTGAGCAGTAATGACGATGTTTATGATCAAGAGCAACTTGAATTGAGCTGGAAACCCGATTACAGCAGCGAAAGTATCTATAGCTTTCTTAGCATAACGACCAAGTTCGATCAGTTTAGTAGTCAACATCGATTAGACGATGATAGTTTTCTCTGCACTACTCCTCAAGGCAGTTGTGACCAAAAAGCTAAGCAATATCAGTTGAATACTAACGGCTCTGTTACCGTATTTAGTCAAGATAAAACACACTCTTTGACCTCTCAAGCTAGTCTCTTCCAAGTTAATCAAGAAAACAGCGAGCGAAATAATACCCGAATAACTCAGTCAGATGATGTCTATGAGCAGTACGCACTTATCTACGAACTTGATGCTAATAGTCCATCTCTAGATGAACTTAGACTCAAGATTGGGTTTGAAAAGAATATTCGCATACCCTCTTTATTTGAGCGATTTGGTGATCGAGGTTTGCTCATCGGAAACCAGGACTTAAAAGCAGAAACTGGCCGAAAATGGTTCATAGAACTTCCCTACCAATATAAACAAGTCTCGATAGCAGGATCTTTATTTCATCGTGACTTAGACAATGCCATTGTAGCTGTCTATGACAGCCGTGGTGTAGGAAGGTACGAAAATACAAGTAAAGCAGCCATGTCCGGGCTAGAGCTTAAGGTTCGCTTAGACAAAGAGTTTTGGTACTACCAAATTTCTACAAGCCAATACGATAGTGAAACCCAAAGTACACAGGTGAAATCATTTAACAACAAGCAACTACCCGGCATTTATCACAATATGATACAAACCCAGCTTGGTTTTTCTCACCACCATTGGAAGGGTAACTTAGAATACCAATACGCAGACAAACTCTACATTGATCGTAGTAATCTGGCGGAAGGCGATGAAAGAGAAATCGTCAATGCATATCTTGAATATGAGTACTCGTCTTTAACACTCACCTTATCCATACAAAACCTAACCAACAATCAATTTAATGACTATACCAATCGTCCCGTCGTTGGCAGGCAGTGGATGATAAATAGCGCTTATTACTTTTAAGAAAGAGGAACGATAATGAAAAAGATAGCAATCCTGTTAAGCCTAATATTGCTCACGGCATGTGGCAGTAGTAGTGATACACACCCTGAATCAGCCATAAAAATATCTGATATCGTTGCGTCACCAGATGGACAACTATGGATCTCAATATCGGATCCGAGCGATCCAAGCATAGAAATTCTAGAGCCATTAAATAATGGTATTAGTCAATCTATTGAATTTGAGGTACCGCCCAGCTCAATAGCCTTCTTTAAAGATGATACAAACTCAGAGCGATTTGCAGTTCAACAAATTTCCGCGGACTACACTAGCAGCCAAGTTTCTATTGGTAGCTTGAGTGATCCCAGTACAACCTCATTATTCCTAAATAAAGCTAAATCTGATTACACAGTGAAAGCATACAATCAAAATCTTTATCACATTGGTCGTTTCAGCATCGATACAATAGAAAGTCTCTCGCTTAGTGACAACGAACTAACATCGAATTGGAATTACTCTGCTCTCAACGATAACGAAACTGGTTCTGCGAATACTTATCACATTGAACATAGAAATAATCAATTCGCGTATCTTATTCGCTACGGACAAACGACCGTCGAAGAGATTGATGTAACAGCAAGCGATGCAGCAATTTTTTTTACAGGAAATAGCATAGATCTTTCCGACTACATTGTGGAAGGTGCCAGTAGTCCGAATGCTGTCAGTGCAAAAATCATTGGCTCCGAACTATTCGTTTTGCTACAACGCCAAGACGTGAACTTCACCGCTCAAGAAGCTTACCTCGCTGTTTTCGACATTTCGGACCCAGATAATATTACCGAAATAGATACGCAAACATCTTCTGGAGGTTTAAAAGGTATCAAACTTAACCATAGAAATCCGGTCGGACTTGACATTCAGGGAAGTAATATTTTTATCGCTAATAGAGGTGATTATGGTGTCAACCAAGGCGGTCTAGAAGTAGTTAACATCTCAAACTACAGTGTTACTACGCTAGTCGATGGTAACTCTTTCCCTGAACTAAATACGTCTAATGCCTTATTTCATGTTACTGATGTCAGCATTATTGATCAAAACACTGGATACGCCGCGTTAAACATTGAAGAAGGTTATACCACGCTACGCACTGAGTTGGTAAGGTTTGACCCAAGCACTTTAACATTGAGTGGATTGGTTGACCTAAGCTCAACAAAGTAAACAATTGCTAAACAAACCGCCACTAGAGCTTTTTCTTAGTGGCGGTATCTTTAATAACTAGAAATATCTCGAATGAAACCGCAGGTGTTCAGAGATAAATGTACTAATGAAATAATAGCTATGATCATACCCCGGCTGCATTCGAAGAGTTAGCGGATATTGGCTTAATTCAGCGGCATCCACTAACGTCTGAGGCCGAAGTTGCTCATCTAAAAAATTATCGGCATCCCCCTGATCCACAAGCATGGGTAACTGTTTGTTTTCACTCCTTTTCATCAATTCACTACTATCGTACTGTGTCCAGTCACTCTCGTTATCACCCAAATAACCTTTAAAGGCTTTCTGTCCCCAAGGGCAATTTATCGGGTTTGCGATGGGACTAAATGCAGACGCAGATGAATAGCGTTCACTATTTCTTAAAGCGATCATTAAAGATCCATGACCTCCCATAGAGTGGCCACTGATAGCACGCTGATCAGTAACAGGAAAGTGCTCCTCAATAAGATTTGGCAATTCACTTACAACATAATCATACATTTGATAGTGCTGATCGAATGGCGCCTGCGTGGCATTAACATAAAATCCAGCACCTAGACCAAAATCGTAACTGCCCTCGGCATCATCAGCCACCATCTCACCACGAGGACTTGTATCAGGCGCCACAATAGCAATCCCAAGCTTAGCGGCCTCAGCAAAAGCTCCTGCTTTTTGCATAAAATTCTCTTCCGTACAGGTTAAACCGGATAGCCAATACAAAACGGGGACTTTTTCACCAGTTGCGGTTTGAGGCGGTAAAAAAATAGCGAAACGCATTTCACAACGAGTGCTAGTCGATTGATGACGATATTGCTTATGCCATCCATCAAAAACTTTAGCACTACTCAAAATATCCAAACTCATCTTGTTCCCTTTACAGATAAAAACAATAAAGACTTCACAACATAAAATAAAAATACCGCTTTATTTATTGTAATGAATCACGGAGCGAATACTCTTGCCTTCATGCATCAAATCAAACGCTTCATTGATATCCTCCAACCCCATTGTATGGGTGATGAAATCATTCAACTTGAACTCACCTGCAAGATACTTTTCCACTATGCCTGGCAATTCACTCCGACCTTTCACACCACCGAAGGCACTTCCTCGCCAAACTCGTCCGGTAACTAACTGAAAGGGACGGGTAGAAATTTCTTGCCCAGCACCTGCAACACCAATTACTACTGACTCTCCCCATCCTTTATGACAACACTCTAGAGCAGAACGCATAACATCAACGTTACCAATACACTCGAATGAGAAGTCCACGCCGCCATCTGTTAATTCGACGATCACTTCTTGAATGGGCTTGTCATAATCGTTTGGGTTAATGCAATCAGTTGCACCCAGCTGCTTAGCAAGCTCAAATTTACTCTCATTGATATCGATACCAATAATTCGAGACGCACCAGCCATCGTCGCCCCAATAATCGCGGATAAACCAATACCACCTAAACCAAAGATGGCTACGCTATCGCCTGCCTGAACCTTTGCTGTGTTCATAACAGCGCCCATCCCGGTCGTCACACCACATCCAAGTAAGCAGACCTCTTCCAAGGGAGCGCTCTTATTCACTTTAGCCAAAGAAATATCGGGTAGAACTGTGTACTCAGAAAACGTGGATGTCCCCATATAGTGGTAAATAGGCTTGCCATCTTTGTAAAAACGAGACGTGCCATCTGGCATTAACCCCTTGCCCTGGGTTTCACGAATCTTTTGACATAGGTTTGTCTTACCCGAAGTACAAAACTTACATTCTCCACATTCTGGCGTATAAAGCGGAATAACGTGGTCTCCCACGGCCACACTGGTAACACCCTCCCCCACAGCTTCAACAATGCCGCCACCTTCATGTCCCAATATCGCGGGGAAATTGCCCTCAGGATCCTCTCCTGACAAAGTAAATGCGTCAGTATGGCATACGCCTGTCGCAATGATCTTGACCAAGACTTCACCTTTGCGCGGCATCATGACATCAACTTCTTCAACACTGAGAGGCTGGCCAGGACCCCAAGCAATGGCCGCTTTTGATTTAATAAAAGTATCTGACATAAAAGCTCCTAAGTCTGATCGATGGCAATCAATTACGTTAAGTACAGTTTAGACAACAAAGTGTGCCTAATGGCTATTTATCATTTTAATTGCTTCTCATACAATGATAATCAACATATAAAGTAAAATACTTTTACATAATGGTAATAATATGCGTATTTGGGAAGGCGTGGTTGAATTCACATTAGTGGCAGAACTCGGCAGTTTTACAAAGGCCTCTCAAAATCTAAACATCAGTGTTGCTCAAGTAAGCCGCCTAATTTCACTTTTAGAAAAACGGCTTAAAACCAAGCTACTATATCGAACCACACGCAAAGTGACGTTAACCGCGGAAGGTGAGATTTATTATCAGAGGTGCAAACAGGTTTTAAATGAATTGGAAGAGGCTGAACGTGCGCTAGGAAATCTTCAAAATAAACCTCAAGGCACTATAAAGTTGACCGCCCCTGTTATGTACGGTGAGACTTTTATTCAGCCCTTAGTTCACGAATTCATGCGAATACACCCAGCTATTGAGGTAACCGCAAACTTAAGTAATCAACAACTGGATTTAATAGACGGTGGTTACGACTTAGCCATTCGGCTTGGCAAGCTCAAGGACTCAACACTAATAGCAAAACCCTTAAGCCAGCGCCGCTATCGCGTATGCGCGTCTCCAAGCTACCTAAAAGATTATGGCGCCCCACACTCATTACCAGAGCTAGTCGATCACAATTGCCTTGTGGGTCAACACCAGTATTGGCGATTCGAACACAAGGGGAAGCAAGTGGCAACCAAAGTCATAGGCACTTTAAGTTGTAACAGCGGATATGCATTAGTCGATGCCGCATTGAAAAACTTAGGATTAATACAGCTACCCAATTATTACGTCGACGATCACATAGAGAAAGGGCATTTAGTGGAGGTATTATCTAAATATCGGGAAGAACCGGAAACGATATGGGCAGTTTACCCACACAATCGTCACTTATCACCGAAAGTAAGGCAGCTGGTAAACTTTTTAGCTCAAGGATTAGATAAAAATTAGATTGGCCGAAACCACTTAAATGGCATATCTGACTATTGAGTATAACGCTTCTAAATTAACACTTGCTTCAAAAACAACAAAACCCGCTTTCGCGGGTTTCGTTCAATTAGAACAGGCTTACTTTACCACTTTCAATGAAGGCCTTCCTGAAGGTTTTTCAGACTTCTCTTCTTTTGGTGGCTGCGGCGCAGGTGGTGGATCGTTTGGATCTGGCGCTCCGGCTTCATTTCCAAACACCATACCTTCACCAGTTTCTTTCGCATAAATAGCCATGACCGCCACTATCGGTACATAGATATTTTGCGTTACACCAGCAAAACGTGCATTAAAGCTTAATGCATCGTTGCTGATCAGTAAGTCTCGAACCGCATTGGGGCTCACATTTAATACGATTTGCCCATCGTTGACATATTCCATGGGCACTTGAACACCAACAATATTGGCATCAACTAAAACATAGGGAGTGGATTCATTATCCAAAACCCACTCATACAGTCCGCGCATTAAATATGGGCGAGAAGGTGTCATTCGCGCATTTCCTGTTCAGCCTCAGATAGGCTAGCTTGGAAAGCTTCGCGCGCAAATAAGCGCTCCATGTATTCTTGTAAGTCTTTAGTTTGCTTTTCCGGTAACTCAATCCCCATTACAGGTAAACGCCACAACAATGGTGCTGTTACACAGTCTACAATACTGTATTCGTCGCTCATGAAGTAAGGCTTCTCAGCGAACAAAGGTGACGTACTGATAAGACTCTCACGAAGCTCTTTACGGGCTTTCGTTACCGCATCAGCGTCTTTGTTTTCAAGAATAATATCGGCCAATGAACACCAATCACGCTGGATACGGTACAACCATAGACGGCTTTCAGCACGGGCAACTGGATAAACAGGTAGCAATGGCGGATGCGGGAAACGCTCGTCTAGATATTCCATCATGATGTTTGGCTCATATAAAACCAAATCACGATCCAACAAGGTTGGTACAGCGTTATAAGGGTTTAACTGAGCTAGGTCTTCAGGTGGATTTGCAGGATCCACATCGTGAATTTCGACCGTTACGCCTTTCTCAGCAAGAACAATGCGTACTCGGTGGCAATATTGATCTTCACCATCTGAAAAGAAGGTCATGGAAGAGCGCTTGGCTACAACACCCATAGAGGTTTTCCTCACCTTAAACAAATAAAAAACTCGGCCGCCGATTATACATCAACTACCGAGTCTTGTGGGATTTATATGCGCGATTCTATATAAAAATGGACCAATTCGCCAACAAAAAACACTACTAACCCTGCCTAGAAAAAAGCACGCTCTTTGGGCATTAGATCAACGCCGCCATATCACGGGATTATTGAACGCTGAATCAAAACTTAGCATCTATATTCACACCAGAGGTATCAATGTGGAAGTTAGGGGGGGTATTAAAAAGGATTATTTGAGAGGTCTAGATGAAACGAATTGAAAAACCATTCCAATTTAGATCTAAGAGCATTAG
The DNA here is from genome assembly GCF_012295615.1 of Bermanella marisrubri. NCBI lineage: Bacteria > Pseudomonadati > Pseudomonadota > Gammaproteobacteria > Oceanospirillales > Oceanospirillaceae > Bermanella > Bermanella marisrubri. Next base: position 925,033 of record NZ_CP051183.1, on the reverse strand, counting down.
TGAAATTATGTAAACAAGGCGCAAAAAAGGCCA